>JANOZI010000297.1:0-6896 GCA_031429375.1 Acidobacteriota bacterium
CTGGTGCGCGCGGTGGATGTCGTGCTCACTAAGCCGGGGTACGGAATCATCTCGGAGTGCCTGGCCAACGACACGGCATTGCTCTACACCTCGCGAGGTCACTTCGTCGAATACGACGTGCTCGTGGCGGCGATGCCAAGCTTTCTCCGTTGCGCATTCATCGGCCACGACGATCTGTTCGCGGGGCGGTGGCAACCGCATCTCGATGCCCTTCTGGCTCAACCGGCGCCGCCTGAGTCCCCGCCGACCAATGGCGCCGCGCTCGCTGCGGTTGCGCTGTTAGAAATGGTGCGAAGACGCTGATGCCGTGGCTCGCGTTCTGGCCGACAAGAGTTGCCCTCCCGACCCACCTTCGCGCTTGCGCGCTACGGCGGGCAAGCAAGGAGTGCCCTCCCGTCAAGAAGTGCCCTCCCGTCAAGTTACAATGAGCGAGTGCCCTTAGACGAGAAAGCCTGCTTCAGCGAACGGCCCGAGAGCCGGCCGGCCAAGTATCCGTGCCCGCGCTGCAAGCGCGTCAACGAGTACACCATCCGGTGGATGCGCCGCACCAAGCGAGACCGCCCGCCGCAGGGCGGCGACGAGCGCGACCGCGCCCAGTTCGCCAAGCTGCGCGATCACCTGCTGCGCCTGGACGACGAGGTGACGTGCAAGACGTGCGGGAAGAAGTTCGAGATTCCCTCGCTGCACTCGCTGATGTTCGTCGACCAGCTCGAAGGCCTGCCGAAGGATGAAGAGGCCGACGTGTCCGAAGCGACCGAGGCGCCTGGCAAGCCGATGGACGCCACCGCGAAGGCAGCGCTGCCCGCGCGGTTCACGCGGCCTACCAAAGGCTGGAGGGGATAGCAGCAATTGCAACGCGGATCGGCTCCGACCATCGCAATTTCTGCTCGCCCACTGACGTCGCGACGCGCTTTCAGGCCCCTTTCTTCTCGGCACGCGGTTCGCACTTCATCCCTGCATGCCTGGGTGTAGGATCTGTTTATGGAGGGGAAAAACGTCGTGCCGGTTGGCCCCAATCGGGATACACGACTCACCTACAACGACTTCCTGCTGTTTCCGGAGGATGGTCTCCGCCACGAGATCATCGACGGGGAGCACTACGTGACTCCGTCCCCCAATCTACGTCACCAGGAGTTGGTAGGCCGGCTGCACCTGTCGCTCGGGACCTTTCTCGAGGATCGCCCGGAGAAGGGCCGCGTGTTCCTGTCGCCCTTCGACGTGGTGTTCTCGTTCAATGACGTCGTGGAGCCAGACCTGGTGTTCGTCGCGCCCGACCAGCTCGACATCCTGACCGACAAGAATATTCAAGGCACGCCCGCACTGGTCATCGAGATCCTGTCGCCTTCGACGCGGAAACGTGACCAGCAGATCAAATACCGGCTGTACGAGCGGAGCGGCGTGCGCGAGTATTGGCTCGTGGATCCGGATCGCAGTACCGTCACGATTCACAGGCGCGCTGCCAATGGCGCCTTCTCGCGACTCGCTGATCTCACCGCTGACGGGGCCGAGGTGCTGGAGAGCCCGCTGTTGGCAGGCTGGTCGCTGAGCGTCACGCGGTTGTTCCGCTGAGTCCGGTCCGGCCTCGCTACCAAAGCCCCGGAAGGATTCGCGATTTCACCTGGCGTTGGTAGGCGCGGTACTTCTCGCCGAACGCTTCGACGAGCGACGCTTCTTCCCACGGAATGGCCGCAAGCAGATACGCCGAGCTGACGACCGCGAACAGCAGTTTGCTCATCGTCATCGGTGTTGACGCAAACACGAGCAGAATCCAGCCCAGGTAGATCGGATGGCGCACGAGGCCGAACGGCCCGGTGGCTTTGAACTCGACCGGCCGCTGGTGGTTGGCCTGCCGCACGCCGGCGAGCTCGAAGACGCCGATCATGCCGGCCGCTCGAACCGTCAGCCACACGCCCGCGCCCTGCACGAGCCTCAGTGCCCAACTGAGCGGAGGCCCGTCAGCCGTCCACACGACTCCGGGCAGCGGCTTCCACAGCCAGCACACGACAAGAAAGAGCAGGCTGGCAATCCAGACGTACAGGCTGCGCTCGAGGTCCTGGGGCACGATCCGGGTGATCCAGGCCTTGGCGCCGCTGCGCGCCATCACGCTGTGGTGCAGTGCGAAAATCGTGAACAGGCCGACATTGAACAGCACGGCAGGCATCGCCGAGCCGGCATCGGGCGCGGCGGGCACGGTCAGCCTGAGTTCGTAGACGACAAGGAACGACAGCAGCGACACGACGAACAGGAGCGCGCCAAGCCAGACGAACGCCTTGCTCACGGACAGTATTATAGAGACAGGTTCGTCAGGTTGGTCAGGTTGGTCAGGTTCGTCAGGTTCGTCAGGTTCGTCAGGTTTCGTCAGGTTTCGTCAGGTTTCGTCAGGTTGTAGCGCGGAACTTAAGTTCCGCGATGTGCGACAGGATTCAGGTTTCCTATTGAGCTCACCTCGCATTGCGATAACCGGTATCGGCGTCGTCTCCACATTCGGCGTCGGGCGCGACGTGTTTTGGGATGCCATCCGCCGCGGTGACAGCGGGACGCGCGCCATTACCGAGTTCGACGTCTCCACGTATGCCTGCAAAGTCGCGGCGGCCGTGCCGCCGGTCGACATCAGCGCGGCGATGCCGCTGGCGGGCGAGCACGATGCCCGCGACGCGCGCGCCGACCCCAAGCGTTATTCACGCGCGGCGTTGTTCGGGGTGATTGCCGCGCGCGAAGCGTGGAACGACGCCGGCCTGGCGTTCGGCGAAGCCAACGCCGGCGTGATCATCGGCAGCGGCGGCGGCGGCATCGACGTCGGCGAGGCGCAGTATCGCGACTTCTTCACGAACAACGGCCAGCACGTCTCGCCGTACGCGATCGCCGTCGGCATTTGCGGCATGGTGTCGAGCGAGATCTCGATCGCGCTCGGCTTGCGCGGCATCAGCCACGTGCTGTCGACCGGCTGCACGAGCTCGACCGACGCGCTCGGCTACGCGTCGATGCTGCTGAAGCAGGGCGAGTGCGACGTGCTGCTGTCGGGCGGCACCGACGGGTGCGTGCTGCCGGGCATGATCTTCGGCTTTTCGCGGATGCGGGCGGTGTCGACGCATTTCAACGGCTGCCCGTCGCAGGCGTCGCGCCCGTTCGATCGCCGCCGCGACGGGTTCGTGCTGGGCGAAGGCGCCTGGATGATGGCACTCGAGCTCGAGGACCGCGCCCGCGCGCGCGGCGCCCGCGTCTATGCGACGATCGACGGCTACGGTTCGACCTGCGATGCCTACCATCGCGTCCAGATGGATCCGGAGGGCGAGCAGATCGTCCGCTGCATGAAGCTCGCGGTTGAACGATCGGGCCGGGCCGCCGAAGAGATCGGTTACATCAATTACCACGGCACCTCGACGCAGCTGAACGACGCGATCGAGTCGCGCTGCACGCGCATGGCGTTCGGCGCGCTGGCCGATCGCATTCCCGGCTCATCGACCAAGTCGATGATCGGGCACCCGCAGGGCGCCAGCGGCGCGGCCGGCGTGGTGGCGACCGCGCTCGCGCTGTCGCGCGGCTTCCTGCCGCCGACGATCAACCAGACGACGCCCGATCCGCAGTGTGATCTCGACGTGATTCCCAACGAAGGCCGGGCGGTCCAGGTCGACGCGGCGCTCTGTAATTGCCTCGGGTTCGGCTCCAAGAACAGCGCGCTGGTCATCGGCCGATCGCATGACTGACGTGATCGTGGCGGGAGGCGGGCCGGCCGGCGCGCTTGCCGCGATCATCCTGGCGCGCGCGGGTGCGAGCGTGCGCGTGTTCGAGCGGTCCCGATTCCCGCGTCACAAGCTGTGCGGCGACACGCTCAATCCGGGCGCGCTGGCGGTGCTGGCCCGCCACCTCGATACGAGCGCATTGCTGGCGCAGAGCGAGGTGATCGACGGCATGGTGATCACCGGCCCGGGCGGCGTCACGGTGCGCGCTCGATACGGACGCGGGCTCGCGGGCCGATCGATCACTCGTGAGGTGTTCGATCACTGGCTGATCGCGCAGGCCTCCGCCGCCGGCGCGCAGGTCGAGGATAACGTGGCGGTCCGCGAGGTGACGTGCACCTCCGAGGGCGGGCGCACGCGCGTCAACGGGGTGGTGGTGCAGAGCGGCCGCACCAGCTCGGCTCAGCGCGCGCCAATGGTGATCGCGGCCGATGGCCGGCGCTCGTGTCTCGCATTCGGGCGCGGCCTTGCGCGCCAGCCGACGCATCCGCGGCGATGGGCCATCGGCGCGTACTTTACCGACGTGACCGGCCGGACGACGGCGGGTGAGATGCACGTGCGTGGCGGCCATTACATCGGTGTGGCGCCGCTGCCGGGCGGGCTCACCAATGCGTGCCTCGTCGTGCCCTATGAGCGCGGTGAAGCGGCGCTGAAAGCGCCATCGCGCGTACTCGGGACGTTTCTCGCCGCCGATCGCGGGCTGGCGGAGCGGTTCGCCGATGCCCGCGCCGCCGGGCCGGCCGTGATGCTCGGGCCGATGGCGGTTGACGGGCTCGCGTGCGGCGAGCCCGGGCTGTTGCTGGCCGGCGATTCCGCCGGGTTCATCGATCCGATGACCGGTGACGGCCTGCGCCTCGCGCTCGCGGGCGCCGAGCTGGCGGCCGCGGTGACCCTTGACGTGCTCGCCGGGCGCATCTCGCCCGAGCACGCGCACACGGTGCTGGCCGCACGCCGGTCCGCCGCATTCCGGTCGAAGTGGCGCTTCAATCGCACGTTGCGCTCGCTGGTTGCCGTGCCTCGCGGCGTCACCGCCGCGGCGCTTGCGGCCCGAGCGCTGCCGTCGGTCTTCGAGCGCATGATCCGCTACGCTGGGGATTGTTGATGGATGGAAGGGCGGGGCCCCAATGCCTCACTCAGAAACACAGGAACACAGAAACACAGAACACTTAAAATCGTGGCTGACAATGAAAGGTTCCGTGTTCCCGTGATTCCGCCTGCCCTGAGCGAGGCGCGGATTACCGGAGTCGAAGGGTGTGTCGGTGTGAGGCATTAACAGGCGATGGTCATCACGCCCGCTGTCTCGATCGCGCTCGTCACGCTGCTCGCCGTCTTGCTGATGATGGGTGGCGAATTGATCCTCTCGTCCTTCAACGCGGCCCGGCTGCGCGCGCGCGGCGCGATCGAACCAAGCGGCGACGTGATCGCCGCGATGCGATGGGCCTACCCCGGCACGTTTGTCGCCATGGCGATCGAAGGCGCCGTCAGCGGGCCGGCGCCGCCGGCCATGCTCGTCGGCGGCCTGATCCTGTTTGGCGTCGCGAAAGCCTTGAAGATGTGGGCGGTCACGACGCTCGGTCCGAAGTGGAGCTACCAGGTGCTGGTGGTGCCGGGAGAGCCCCTCGTGCAATCGGGGCCGTATCGGTTTATCTCGCATCCCAATTACCTGGCAGTGGTGGGAGAAATGGCCGGCGTGGCCGCAACGGTGTGGGCACCGATCACCGGCACGCTCGGCATCATTCTGTTCGGGTGGTTGATGACCCGTCGCATCCGCGTCGAGGACCGCGCACTCGGCCGAATACAATAGCCCTGGTGAAGTTACCGAAGTGGGCGATCGCGCTCGATGTGATCGCGGTCGTGATGGCGATGGTCGCCCTCGCCGTCTTGATCGGAGGCGGCTTCCGCCTGGCCTTCTTCGGCATGCGGCTGTCGGTGACGGATTGGTGGCGGCCCGCCTTGTGGGGCGCGGCCGCGCTGGTGATCCGGCACGCGATCGTGCGCCGGCATCCGCTTCCGCAACGTGTCGCCGCCGCGATCGCCAACTGGTGGCGCAACCCGGACACCAAAGCGGTGTTGCCGATTCACCTTGCGACCCGCGGCGGCGTGTTGGCCGTCGGCTTCCTCGCGGTGATTCTCGTCGGCTACCCGGCCAACAGCGGCGCACCACCCTGGCGCGTCTACTCGAATGACTTCCTCGATCTGCCGGGCCGGTGGGACACCGGTTGGTACTTGGGCATCGCCAACCAGGGTTATCAGTGGGATCCGGTCGTGAACCCGGCCGTCCAGCAGAACATCGCCTTCTTCCCGGCCTTCCCGATGGCGATGCGTTATCTCTCTGCTGTTCTCGGACATCAGCCGCTCTGGACCGGCGTCGGTATTTCGCTCGTGGCGTTTTTCCTGGGGCTGGTCTACTTCCTCCGTCTCGCGCGTGACGAGCTCGCGAGCGACGACGGGGCAGTAGCGGCGGTGGCACTGCTGGCCGCGTACCCGTTCGCGGTGTACTTCAGCGCCGCGTACACCGAGGGCCTGTTTTTCCTGACGCTCGTCGCGGCGGTGTCGCACTTCCGCCGGGATCAACTGTGGCGGTCGGCGGCCTGGGGATTTGCGTGTGGCCTGACGCGCCCCAACGGATGCTTCCTGTCGGTGGCGCTCGGCCTGATGGCGCTCGGCCCGGCCTGGGACGCCGCGCGGTGGCAGCCGATCCTCCCGCCTCCCATTGGCTGGCGCCGGCTGTGGTCGCGGCTGGCGTCGGCCTCGGCGCCCGGCCTTGGCATGCTCGCCTTTTCGGTCTTCATCTATCAATTGACCGGCAATCCGTTTCAGTGGAGCGTCCAACACATTGCGTGGGGCCGCGTCTATCGCGGCATCGACACGCTGGTCGTCGATCGCCTCGGCTTCATCGCGACCAACGGGCTCTATGCGTACGCGTCGACCCAGACGATCGACTTCTTCTACCTGCTCGCGGTGTTGTTCGCGCTCGCCGCGGTGTGGCCCGTCTACCGCCGCTTCGGCCTGCCGTATGCCGCGCTGATCCTTGTCAACGTGCTGCCGCCGGTTTCGATGGGCGGATTGCTGTCGATGGGCCGGGTCACCTCGGTGTTGTTCCCGGTCTTCTTGTGGATGGCGGCGATCCTCAGCGCTGCGGCGTTCGGCGCGGTGTGG
>JANOZI010000298.1:0-14044 GCA_031429375.1 Acidobacteriota bacterium
GTCGGAGGTACCCCTGCGCCGACCACAATGGCCCCGCTGTCCTTCTGCAAACCGGTGTTGTTGAAGATGGCGAGATCGAAGTTTTCGTCGCCGTTCCCCCCAGCTTCGAACACCGTGATGCCCTTGGCCGTCGCCGCGACGATTGCGGAAAAAATGTCATCCCAGTACTGCATCGCAACATATTTTCCGTTCGGCCCGGTCGCTTGCAGCTCGATCAGGATCACGTCGCCCGCCACGAGCTTGGCGGCCGCATTGGTAATGGCGCCAGCCGCATTGAACACGCCGTTCAGCACCGCGGAGTGCACGCTCGCCTTGGCGGCGTGGCTGATGCCGGCAATGCCGCGCGTATCGGGTTTGGCGACGAGCTCCCCGAGTACGGCGGTGCCGTGGTTCCTCCAGCCGAGGTCATTGATGGCAGTCCCGCCGATCAACGTGATACCCGAAGGCAAGTCCTCATGCGACCGGTTCCAGTTGCCCTCGATATCGCAGATGGTCACTCCAATACCTTTTCCACCACCGGCGCCCCACGCTTCGATGGCGCCAATTCCGTTCGGTGCGGCGTGCAGGTAACCCTGCGACGGCTCGAAGTTGCGGCTCCCCGCCTGCGAGCCACTTGCGACGACGGCGGGTACGGGCCTCGGCGCGACAAATGCCTGCCACACCGCGCCCTTCAGGTTAAGTTCGCGGGCGATCTTCCGTGCGTCGCTGCTGTTCTTGGGAACGATCTGTGCGAAGCCGCTGTGGATGAACTCGGTGTCCATGCCCTTTTTCGCGAACTTCTTTGGCTCCGGTTCCGGCGGTAGCGTCGCTGCGACGTCGACCCTGGCCCTGACGGTTGACGCCGGCAGCGCAAACTGGGAGCGCAGCGTCCGAATGTCGTATTTCGCCAGCACGTTGTTCAGCGTTTCCGCCTGCCGCTCGCCGGCCGCCGGCGCCACGAACTTGCTCGCGGTGAACGCGACAGGACTCTCGTACCGCAGTTCGACGACGACGTAGTCTGGAGTATCCGGAATCTCGACATCGGAACTGACCAACCCCGCCCTCGTCTCGCGGCCGGTCTGGCCGGCAGCCGTTCTTTTCTTTGCCATCAAGGTCTCTCCAGCTTGCTTGGAATCGGTCGCCCACCCCTATACTTACGCCGTTGACTCCTGGCACCCGACTCGGTCCCTACGAAGTCCTCGCGCTCCTTGGGGCCGGCGGCATGGGCGAAGTCTACCGCGCGCGCGATGCGCAGCTGAATCGCGAGGTCGCGCTGAAGACCTTGCCCGAGGCCGTCGCGAGCGATCCTGATCGCCTGGCCCGCTTCACGCGAGAAGCGCAAACGCTCGCGGCGCTGAATCATCCCAACATCGGCGCGATCTACGGCATCGAGGATTCGCCACCGGTCCGCGCGCTCGTGATGGAGCTGATCGACGGTGATGATCTGTCGGCGCTCATCGCGCGCGGCCCGTTGCCGCTCGACGAGGTTCTGACAATCGCGAGGCAAGTCGCGGAGGCGCTCGAAGCGGCGCACGATCACGGCATCATCCATCGCGACCTCAAGCCCGCCAACATCAAGGTGCGACTCGACGGTACGGTGAAGGTGCTCGATTTTGGCCTGGCCAAGGCGTTGGACCAGACCGCAGGGTCCAGCGTTAGCGCGATGAACTCGCCAACGCTGTCGATGCACGCGACGCAAGCCGGCATGATTCTGGGCACCGCCGCGTACATGGCCCCGGAGCAGGCACGCGGCAAGTCCGTGGACCGACGCGCCGACATCTGGTCGTTTGGCGTCGTCGTCTACGAGATGCTCACCGGGCAGCGTGCTTTCAAGGGCGACGACGTCACGGATACATTGGCGTCGGTACTGAAGGACACCCCGGCCTTTGACGCGCTACCCGCTTTCACACCGCCGCGGCTGCGCTGGATCCTCGAGCGATGCCTCGAGCGCGATCCCAGGGCGCGACTGAGAGACATCGGCGAGGCGCGCGTGCAACTGGCGGCGATCGCCCGCGGCGACGCTGACGGTGGCGCGGCGTGGGGGGCGTCACTGCCCGCGGGGCAAGTGACTGCCGGCGAGGTGCAGGCGCGGGTCGATGCAGCGGTGTCCCACACGCGGCGACAGGTCTTCGTGCGGCGTGTGCTCCCTCTCGTCGGCTTCGCCACCCTCGCGTTCGTCGCCGCGCTCGTCGCGTTTTCCCGTGCTGCCACGCCCAAGGATCCTCCCGCCGTGACGCGAATTCTTGTCAGGTTGCCGCAAGGCCGCGTGCTCGGGGCGTCAGTCCGCACGATGGCGCTGTCGCCCTCCGGCAACGAGTTGGCCTACCTCACAGACACGGAGCTGCTGATTCGTCGGTTCTCCGAGTTCGAATTGGAGCCGGTCGCTGTAGCGGACCTGGGGCGGAACCTCCAATCGCCGGTGTTCTCGCCCGACGGGAAGTGGATTGCGTATTACTCAGGTGCTGAGCGGTTGGTCAAGCGAGTCAGCGTTCAAGGGGGTGCGGCGCTCCGGGTGTGCGAGTCTCTCGCGTTGAGCCTCGACTGGGATGCGTCAGGCATCCTGGTGGCACAGGGCATCGGCGGTGTGGTGCGATGCAATCCCTCGGGAGGAGCACCGGAGCAGTTGGCGAAGGTAGAGGATGGTGAGACCGTACTCGGGCCTCAGATTTTACCTGGCGGTGACGGACTGCTGTTTACGATCGCGAAGTTCGCCCGCGAAGCAGAGACGCGTTGGGACCAGGCCCGCGTCGTAGTGCAGTCGCTACGGACGGGCGAGCGCAAGACGGTACTCGAGGGCGGCAGCGACGCGCGATATGTCAGCACAGGTCATCTGATTTATGCGGTGGGCGGCATCGTATTCGCGGCCCCGTTTGACCTCGAAAGCCGGGAGCTGCGGGGAGCCGGGGTCCCCGTGGTAGAAGGTGTGAGGCGCGGTACCAGCGGCGCGCTTCAGCTCGACGTCTCCGACGCGGGTACGCTGAGCTACATGCCAGGGCCGACCGGAGTTGACCAGGGGCTCCGCGGACTGGCAATGGCCGATCGTTCCGGCACGATTACCCGCCTGACCGTCCCGCCAGCGGCCTACTCGCACGTGCGTGTCTCACGCGACGGCACCCGCGCGGCCATCGGCACCGACGATGGGAAGCAAGCGAGCGTCCTGATCTATGCACTCAACCGGACCAGCACGATCCAGCGCCTCACCCTCGAGGGGAAGAGCCGTTTTCCAGTGTGGTCGCCGGACGGTCGCTGGATTGCGTTCCAATCAGGCCGCGACGGCGATGTCGCAATTTTCCGGCAGCGAGCGGACGGCACCGGCGTTGCCGAGCGGCTGACCACAGCGGCGGCTGGCGAGGCGCATGTTCCTGAGTCCTGGTCCCCAGATGGACGACTGTTGTCTTTCACCATCGGGAAAGCCTCGGCAGGCAGCGCAGTCTTTGCCCTCTGGGTCCTCTCGGTCGCGGACAGGACCACGACCGCCTTCGCGGGGGTCACGTCTCGCGATCCGATTGGGTCGGTGTTCTCGCCGGACGGCAAGTGGCTCGCCTACGGGACGGCGATGGACGGAGTCATCACGGATGTCAATCGCGGCGTCTTCGTGCAGCCGTTCCCGGCTACCGGCGCGGTGTACCCAGTGCCGCGGCAGTTGGTGGACTTTCACCCGGCGTGGTCGGCATCTGGCGGGGAGCTCGTATTCACGGCGTCGGCGACCGCGGGGCAGATGGTCGCGATCGGTGTCACCACCGCGGGCGGAGTCACGTTCGGTACGCCGGTGCGGTTTCCTGCCAGCGTCACTGGCGACCGGTTGTCGGGGCAGCCGCGGGCCTGGGACATCCTGCCGGACGGGCGCTTCATCGGCATCGTTTCCGGCACCGAGGACGCGACGCGGAGCTCGGCTTCCGAGCTGCGCCTGGTGCTGAACTGGTTCGAGGAGTTGAAGCAGAAGGTTCCGGTGCCATAGCCGATGTCGATGGCTCCTGGAACGCGGATCGGGCCGTACGAGATAATCTCCGCGCTCGGCGCCGGCGGCATGGGCGAGGTGTATCGCGCGCGGGATACCGCACTCAACCGCGAGGTGGCGCTGAAAATCCTGCCCGACGCGTTCGCCGACGATCCCGATCGGCTGGCGCGCTTCACCCGCGAGGCGCAGACGCTGGCGGCGCTCAATCATCCACACATCGCACAGGTCTACGGGTTCGAGCACAGCGGCAACGTTCGTGCACTGGTGATGGAGCTCGTCGAAGGTGAAGATCTCGCACAACGGATCGCGCGCGGCGCGATTCCCCTCGATGAGGCGCTGCCCATCGCGAGACAGATCACGGAAGCGCTCGAGGTCGCGCACGAACAGGGCATCATCCACCGCGATCTGAAGCCCGCGAACATCAAGGTGCGGCCCGACGGTGCGGTGAAGGTCCTCGATTTCGGACTGGCCAAGGCGATGGACCTGACCGCCGCATCGAGCGCGACGGCGATGAACTCGCCTACGCTGTCGATCTACGCCACGCAAGCCGGCCTGATTATCGGTACCGCGGCGTACATGGCGCCCGAACAGGCGCGCGGCAAGCCGGTGGACAGACGCGTGGACATCTGGGCGTTCGGTATTGTGCTGTTCGAAATGCTCGCCGGCCGCCGGCCCTTTGACGGAGATGAGACCTCAGATGCCCTCGCCAGCATCCTCAAGAGCGAGCCCGCATGGCAGCTGCTGCCGATAGAAACGCCGGCGGTCATCCACGGCCTTCTGCGCCGATGTCTCCAGAAGGATCGCCATCAACGGCTGCAGCACATGGGCGACGCCCGACTTGATCTCGAGGACGCGCAGCGTGCGATGCCCGCGGGCGCCACCGCCGCTCCCGTCCGCCTGGCGCGCCGCGAGCGCCTGCTATGGGCCGCTGCGCTCACGCTTGCCTCCCTGGCCACGGCCGCTACCGTATGGCGGACGCCTGACGCCGCGGAGATGCCGGAGATGCGGGTTGAGATCACCACACCAGAGACGTCAACGTGGCAGCATGCCATCTCGCCCGACGGACGCGCGATGGCATTTGCTGCCGCGGGTCCGCGCGGCCGGCAGCTCTGGTTGCGCTCGTTCGACGCCACCGCACCGCGCGCGCTGCCGGGCACGGAAGGGGCCGAGTACCCGTTCTGGTCTCCCGATCAACGATCGATTGGGTTTTTCACTCGTAACCTCCTCAAGCGAGTAGAAGTTGATGGCGGCCAGCCCCGGACCCTCGCGAGCGTCTTCACTCCGGCAGGTGGGACATGGAACGGCGATGGCGCGATTTTGTACAGTGACCGCGACAATATCTTCCGCGTGTCAGCGGAGAACGGAGGCGACAGTCACGAAGTGACGCCTCGCCGGGTTCTTGAGCTCGCGGCACGCCTGCCGCAGTTCCTGCCGGACGGCCGCCACTTCCTCTTCTATGTCGCGCGAGGCGGTGAAGCTGCGGGCGTGTATGTCGGCGAGTTGGGCAAGGACTCAGCGCACCGTATTCTCAGCGCCGACTGGCCCGCGCTCTATGGCTCCGGGCACTTGTGGTTTGTTCGCGGAGGCACCCTCTATGCGCAGCGCTTTGACCTGAAGACGCAGGCGCTCGGCGATTCCGTGAGTCGGATTGCTGACAATGTCGGTAGCGGCCTGTTCGCCGCGGCCTTCTCGACCTCCGTTGCCGGTCCCGTCGCTTATCGAGCTGGCGCGGGGCAATCACGCCGTCAGCTCGTCTGGTTCGATCGATCGGGCAAGCAGCTGGGACGCGCCGGCGAAGAGGGCATGCTGCTATCGAATCCGTCGCTGTCGTCGGATGGCCGCCACGTGGCAGTCCAAAGAACTTTGAAGGAGAACATCGACCTCTGGATGCTCGACTTGCAGCGCAACGTCTTCACGCGGCTGACAGATGATCCAGGAATAGACAGCATGCCGGTGTGGTCGCCGGATGGCGCTCGCATCGTCTTCAACAAGACGCGCGGCGAGACCGGTTCGTTGGCGATGATCACCATCGACAGGACGAGGGAGGACGAGGAACTCCGCATCCCGTCAGAAGGTGAAAAGATCGCCTGCGATTGGTCGGCCGACGGGCAGTTTGTTTTGTACAAGCAGGTCGATCCGGCGACCGGGACGACCGACCTGTGGGCATTGCCGATGTCGGGAGATCGAACGCCGCTGCCGGTCGTCAAAAGCCCGCATGACGAACGGGACGGGCAGTTCTCGCCGGACGCCAAGTGGGTCGCCTACGAATCGGACGAATCAGAACGACCGGAGATCTATATCCAGCCATTTCCGGGCCCAGGCACGAAGGTGCGGATCTCCGTCGAAGGGGGTAGCCAGGTTCGCTGGCGCCGCGACGGCAGAGAGGTCTTCTACATCGCACCCGACCAGAGCCTGATGGCAGTGGCCATCGACCCAGCGGCTGGCGCCGCCGGCGACGGACGACCAGTGCCGCTCTTCACGACGCACATCGCCCCCATCCGATCGATTTCGCGGCAACAGTACGTCGTATCTTCTAATGGTCAACGCTTCCTGATTTCCAGCACCGAAGACCTGGCCGCCGCCCCGATCACGCTGATCTTGAATTGGAAGGCCACCGGCGCTCGGAACAGCGGATCTCGCTGAGCGAGCGGCGATTGAATCGCGGACGTTGCTGACAACGCCCGCCGTATAATTCAGCCTGATTGGCTCTCTCCCGCGGCACTCGGCTTGGCCCGTACGAAATCGTCTCCGCCCTCGGCGCCGGTGGCATGGGCGAGGTGTATCGCGCGCGCGATGCGAAGCTGAACCGGGACGTGGCGATCAAGGTGCTGCTCGCGAGCGTCGCCAGCGATCCCGATCGGCTGGCGCGTTTCAGTCGCGAAGCGCAGGTCCTCGCCTCGCTCAACCACCCGAACATCGCTCACATCCACGGCCTTGAAGAAACGGGTGGCGTGACTGCCCTGATTCTTGAACTCGTCGAGGGTGACGATCTCTCGCAGCGGATCGCGCGCGGCGCCATTCCGATGGACGAGGCGCTGCCGATCGCGCGTCAAATTGCGGAAGCCCTTGAAGCCGCGCACGAACTCGGCATCATCCACCGCGATCTGAAGCCCGCGAACATCAAGGTGCGACCCGACGGTACGGTGAAGGTGCTCGATTTCGGCTTGGACAAGGCAATCGACCCGAGCGCGGTATCGAGCGCGACGGCGATGAACTCGCCGACGCTCTCGATGCATGCGACGCAAGCGGGCCTCATCCTGGGTACCGCCGCGTACATGTCGCCTGAGCAGGCGGCCGGGAAAGCCGTGGATAAGCGCAGCGATCTCTGGGCGTTTGGCGTCGTGCTGATGGAGATGCTGACGGGGCGACTGGTCTTCCAAGGCGAAACCGTGTCGCACGTGCTCGCCGCGGTGCTGAAGGACGAGCCCGACTGGACGGCACTGCCGGAGCACACGCCGGACCCGATCCGCAGATTGCTGCGACGCTGTCTGGAAAAGGATCGACGGCGACGGCTCGCCGACGCCGCCGATGCGCGGCTGGAGATTGACGAGGCGCTCGCGGTCACCGGCGAAGCGGGCAACGTGAATTCACCCGCGCCACACCCCGCGTGGCAGCGCGCGTTGCCCTGGGCACTGGCGGGCGTGCTCGCTCTAGGGCTGGTGACGAGCATCGCGGCGATCATCGCACTGCGCAGAGGCGGCGAGATGACGCCCGCATCCGGCCCGGTGGAGTTCGCGATCAGTCCGAAGGAAAACACGTCGTTTGGAGGACCTTCGGGTGGAGGCACCGGCACCGCGACACAAGTGGCGGTATCCCCCGATGGCCGGGAAATCGTGTTCGTCGCAGGCGCCCAATCGGCTTTCCAGATCTGGCTGCGCTCCGTCGCCAGCCAGACTCTGCGACCCATTCCTGGAACCGAAGGTGGCACGTTCCCTTTCTGGTCGCCCGACAGCCGGTCCATCGGTTTCTTTGCAGCGGGCAAACTGAAGAGAGTTCAGATCTCAGGTGGACCCGCAACCGTGCTGTGTGACGCGCTGTTCGGTAGCGGCGGGAGCTGGAACCGCGCCAACGTGATCCTGTTCGCGACAGGGAGGAAATCGAACACGCCAGGAAGCGCCACCGGCCTCATGCGCGTGTCAGCCGCTGGCGGGGTGCCAACCGTTGTCACGACCACCGATCCGGTGATGGTCGACGCGCGCCACCGATGGCCGCATTTCCTGCCCGACGGACGTCATTTCATTTACACCGAAATCTCAGGTTCGGGCGGTCCTCTGTCTAAGCCGTCGGTCGTCAAAATTGGCTCGCTCGACCAGGCCGCCGAAGCAGTCACGCTCCTGCAAGCCGAGTCATCCGTGTCGTACGCCTCGGGACACTTGTTGTTCGCCCGCGACGACACCCTGATGGCGCAACCATTCGATCCGGACGCGCGGCACATCACGGGCGAGGCCTTTCCGCTGGCCCAGCGCGTCAGCAAGGAGGGAAGCCGCTACGCGGGCGCATCGGCGTCGCAGAATGGCACGCTGGTGTACGCCCTTGACGGCTCAGGGTCGCCACGGCCGTTGACGTGGTTCGATCGTGCCGGCCGGGCCCTTGCCTCGGTGGGCGAAGCGTCCCCATTCCTCAACCTCGCGCTCTCGCCCGACGAAAAGCGCGTTGCCGTCACGCTGGCCAGTTCGAGCGCGGAGAACCACCAGATCTGGATCATCGATATCGCCCGTAACATACGGACCCGCCTGCCATCTCCGGGGGCCGATCAGTCGCCGGTGTGGTCGCCAGACGGATCGCGCGTCGCGTTTGCGAGCCTGCGTTCGGGGAAGACCATCATGCGTCAGCGGTTGGCTAACGGGACGGCCGGCGATGAGTCACTGTACGAAGGGTCGAGCCGTGGCGGCATGGCGCCAAGTAGCTGGTCCGCGGATGGCCGTTTCATTGCGTATACGGTCTCAGGGGCGTTTCCACGGACATATGATGTCTGGGTCCTCCCGCTATTCGGTGATCGCAAACCGGTTCCGTTGCTGCAAAGCGAGTTCTTCGAAGCCTCCGCAGTGTTCTCTCCTGATGGACGGTGGATTGCGTACTCGACCGACGAAAGTGGCGAGAGTAACGTGTACGTTCAGTCGTTTCCCGGGGCGGGTGAAAAGCAACAGGTGTCGCGGGACGGAGGGGGCCAGCCTGCATGGCGGGCGGACGGCAAGGAATTGTTCTATCTCGGGGCCGATGGATCTCTGATGGCCGTGCCGGTGAACACCTCCGATCACTTCGAGGCCGGCGTGCCACAGACGCTGTTCCCGACGGGCGCGCGCCTCAACGACTTCGGCCGATTCGGCGACGACGGGCAGGTGTATGCGGTAACGAAGGATGGCACGCGGTTTCTGGTCATTGGGCCTCGGAAGTCCGACGCGGCTCCGCTGACCGTGGTCCTCAACTGGACGGCCGCGATTCAGAAATAGCGATCGCTTTCGCTCCCTGCGGCGCGCGCGATCCCGGCACCCACTGAGAGGACGTCATGCGAAGGATCTTGCTGTCGCTCGCCCTGACCGTCGCTGTTCAATTGCCTGACGCCGCTGTGGCGCAGACGGGTGCGAACGTCGAAATCGCGCCGACGGGGACGTTGCGAGTCGGCATGAATGCCGCCAATACAACCTTGGTAACGCGAACACCAGACGGACACGTCGCTGGTATTTCTGTTGATCTTGGCAAGTTCATCGCCGGGAAGCTCGGCGTGCCATACGAACCCGTGCTCTACCCCGGCTCGGCGGCGTACACGGAAAGCTTCGCCAAGGGAGGTTGGGACATTATCGTCACCGGCAGGAATGCGTTTGCGGCCACCATGGTCGATTTCAGTGCGGACGTGATTCTGATTGATTTCCTGTTCGTCGTTGCGCCGGGGCGCCAGTTTGCCGATGCCAGTCACGTGGACCGGGCTGGAATCAGGATCGGGGTGGCCCGAAACGCATCGGCTGATGAGTATCTTGCCCGCACGTTGATGTCCGCGGAGCTGGTGCGAACGGCCGGAGACATCGCTGCCGGGATTGACCTGCTGCGTACCGACAAAGCCGATATTTATGCAACGGTCACCGACACTGCGCTGGCAATCGCGAATCGCCTGCCGGGCGCCACGATCATACCCGGTGCGTTCAACACGGTTGGATTCGCCGTAGCGATTCCCAAGGGACGCTCGTCGGTGGCCAGGGACCGACTCGCTCAGATAGTCAGCGAAGCAAAGGCGGCCGGGATCCTGCAACAAGCTATCGACAGATCAGGGTTGAAAGGAGTGCGAGTCGCACCCGATTGAGGGGGACGCTCGTCGCGGCGACCAATCGACGTCGAGCCCAATGACGTGCGGAATGCCGCTGCGAATCAAATGCGCCGACAGGATGCCATCACCACAACCCACGTCGAGAACGCGACGGGCTCCTTGAGGGATCGCCTCAACGAGCAGCGAATGGTAATGGATATTCGCATGCCAAAGGTGCGTGGATGTCATGGGATACGACAATACTTTTTTCAGCGCAATCATCGGATTGTTCCGCAGAACGAAAGTTTACAACCAGGCGCCGGCATGGGAGAAAGCGTCCCGAAAAAGAGGCGCAATCGAAGGACCCGAGGACTCGGAACTGCCATCAAACGCGGCGAAGTGCTAGAGTCGTGGCATGGAAGTGTTTCCCGGTATCTCGATGGACCCGGACGTGCGCTTTGGGAAGCCCTGCCTCAGCGGCCCGCGCATCGATGTCGCGACCGTCGTCGGTGCTCTAGCCGCTGGCGAAACCGCCGAAACAGTCGCCGCCGAGTACTCCCTGAGCATCGCCCAGGTTCACACCGCACTCGCCTACGCGGCACACATTGCCGCACATCAGCCGCCAGCCGTTCGTCAGGCATCGTGAAGGTTCTGCTCGACGAGAACTTCCCGTTGGGCCTGATTCGAGTCCTGCAAGCCGACGGCCTGCAAGTCGAACACATCATCATGTTGAACTGGCGGCGTCTGATGCACGAATACACGGGTCTTTGAACTACGTGACGAGGGCGTGCTGAAGCCCTGGCTGGCCAAGCCTAAGCGATAAATACCGTTGCAGTACCAAGCTTTTTGGAACCTAGTAGCGGTGCAACGCGATGCCTACACCTCCTCGAGAACGAAACGCCGTTTCGTTTGCCGGGATCGCCGCCGCCGCTGCGCTGCTGGCCGGCGGGCTCGGCCTTCTCGGATTCACCCGCACCATCGAGCTCAAGACCTATGACATGCGCGTCGCCGCGACCGCCCGCCCGTCCGCGCCGTCGGATGCGGTCACGCTCGTCGCGATAGACGACGACAGCATCAAGCGGATGGAGCCGCTGATCGGCCGCTGGCCGTGGCCGCGCTTAGTGCACGCCACGCTGATCGATTACCTGGCGGCGGGCGGCGCGAAGGTGATCGCCTACGACATTCTCTTCGCCGAGCGCGATCGGCAGAAGTTCATGGTCGGCGACTCCGAGTGGACCGGCGCGGAGTCGGATGCGGCGCTCGTCGACTCCACCCGCAAGGCCGGCAACGTAATTCACGTTGCCGAAGCCGCGAGCGCCGAGCTCCTCGATCCGTCGAAGGCGGCCGCGATCGATCTTGATAGTCACGCCCTCAACCAGAAGTTTCCCAACGTGCGCTGCGGCGAGCAGCGCCCCGTGCTGACGCCGCCGTTCGCGGAATTAGCGGCGGCAGCCCGCGCCATCGGACACACGCTGCTGATTCTCGATTCCGACGGTCCGGTGCGCCGCGCCCCGCCGCTAATCCAGGTCGGCAACCGGACCATCCCCTCGCTGCCGTTGGCGGTGACGATGATGGCGCGCGGTTTCACTGGAGAAGACGTCCGCGCGAACGGCAGCTCGTTGATTGCTGGTGACATGACGATCCCGCTCGTCGTCGAGTCGATCCCTGACTACGAGCGGCGCGACCTCACCGCGTGCCGGGCGCTGGTGCCCTGGCGCGGTCCGGCGCAGAACCCATCAGGACAGCCGACGTTCACCGCCTTCTCGTTCTACACGTTGTTTCGCTCGCAGCAGCAGATCATCGAGGGTGAGAAACCCGAGATCGATCCGGCAGTGTTCCGCGATCGCATTGTCATTGTCGGCGCGACGGCGCAGGGTCTCGGCGACGTCTTCCGGACTCCGTTCGCCGAGGGAAACATTCCCGGGCCCGAAGTCCACGCCAACGTGATCGACGGCTTTCTGTCGAATCGGGCCGTCGCGCCGATCTCGCAATCGCAGAGCCTGATGCTGACAGCCGGCGTTGCCGTGCTGGTCGCCCTGGCGGGATTCTTCGCGCCCCACGCCTGGATGACCGGCGTATTCGCCGCCACCCTTGCCCTCGTCCTCGCGTGGGCTTCTGTCGCGATGTTCGCGCGCGGCCTGTGGATTCCGGTCACCGTGCCCACGCTGGCCATCGTCTTTGCCTTCGTCGGCGATCTCGGGTGGAAGTACATCGTCGAAGGCCGCGAGAAACGGCAGGTCAAGAAGCTGTTCTCCCGTTATGTCGCGAAGGACGTCTACGAACAACTGCTCGCGGATCCGTCGCTGGCGGCGCTGGGCGGAGCGCGGCGCAACATGACCGTGCTCTTTTCCGACGTTCGCGGATTCACGACGCTGTCGGAAAAGGGATCGCCCGAAGAGGTTGTCGGCCAGTTGAACGAATACTTCTCACGCATGACCGAGGTGTTGTTCGACCACCGCGGCACGCTCGACAAGTTCGTCGGCGACATGGTGATGGGGCTGTTCGGGGCGCCGCTGGCCGACGACGACCACGCCGAACATGCGGTGCAGACGGCGGTGGCGATGTCGAAGGCGCTCGACGACCTCAATCGCGAATGGCAGAGCCAGGGCCGCACCGCGCTCGACATCGGGATCGGCATCAACACCGGCGAGATGGTGGCCGGCAACATCGGGTCCGATACGATCATGAGCTACACGGTGATCGGCGACGCGGTGAACCTCGGCGCAAGGCTCGAATCGCTCAACAAGGATTACGGCACGCGCATCATCATCAGCGAGGCCACCCGCGTGCGGCTGAAAGGGCGGTATGATATTCATCCCCTCGGCGACGTCATCGTAAAAGGCAAGAGCCAACCCGTCGCGATTTTTGAGGTCAAACCATCATGATGCGAACTCTGCTGTTAACGATCGTTGTAGCTGTTCTGATCGGGGCCGAGACCCGGGCTGCCCGTGAAGCCGGGTCGAGTCTCGCCGTAGCCGAAGGCGAAGACGGAGGACAGCTCGGGCAAATCGGCAAGGGCGTCTCGATCGCCAAGAAAGCCAACGACGTTCGCGATCTGCAGATGACGGATGCCGAAGAACAGCAGCTCGGCGCAGCCGTGAGCGAGCGCATTCGCACGCGCTACGGCGTCGTGCAGGACGCGGCCGTCCACCGCTACCTCGCGCTCGTCGGTGGCGCGCTGGCGCAAGGCAGCACGCGCCCGGCCTTGCCCTGGACCTTCATCGTGCTCGACACCGACGGCGTCAACGCCTTCGCGGCGCCGGGCGGCTTCGTGCATGTCACCCGCGGCACCCTCGCGCTCGTCAAGAACGAATCGGAGCTGGCCGGCGTGCTGGCGCACGAGATCGTGCACGTCACCGAGAAGCACACCGTCCGCGCGATCCAGAAGAGCAAGGCGGTGCAGATGGGTGCCGCCGAAACGCTCTCGGGCAGCGCGGGCCTGATGGAGCGTGCCGTCACAGCCACTTACGACAACATCGTCGAGCGCGGATTCGGCCGTGCGGAAGAGAACGAGTCCGACGAAGCGGGTGTCGCGCTGGCGAACAAGACCGGCTATGCGCCGCAGGGCCTCTCGGCGTTTCTGACTACGCTCAAGGAGCGCAACAAGGCGTCCACCGAAAAGCGCGGGCTGTTCGCCTCGCATCCTGAAATGCAGGAGCGGCTCGATCGCCTGGCCAAACAAATCGCGTCGCAGAAGCTCGCGGCCACGGCGACGCTCGAAGCACGCTACAAGAAGAACATCACCTACAAGCCGGTGCCTGTCACCGCCATCGCAACGGTCGAAGCGGGCACCGCGGGCCTGGCGGGCGAAGAGAAGAAGGCCGACGACAAGAAGGCCGAAGAGAAAAAAGAAGAGCCGAAGAAGCGCG
>JANOZI010000299.1:0-2648 GCA_031429375.1 Acidobacteriota bacterium
GCTGGTCGGCTATACCGACGTGGCGCTGGGTGACTCCGAGTACAACCGGCAGGAGCTCGAGGATTTGGGCTTCACGAACACAAGCGTGTTTCCGATCGCCATCGATACCGCGCGCATCACCGGCGCGCCGCGCCGGCCGGCGCTCGAGAAGACCCTCCTGGCCGACGGTTTCGTCAATTTCCTGTTCGTGGGCCGGATCGTTCCGAACAAGAAGATCGAAGACCACATCAAGCTGGCGGAGCATTACAAGCGTTACGTCGACGAATCGTACCGGTTCGTATTCGTCGGCAAGACCGACGCGGCGCCGCGCTACTTCAACACCGTCCAGGCCCTGATGGCGCAATACCGGATGCCGCCGGGGCGTTTCCTTTTCACCGGCGCGGTCCCCGACGCGGACCTGGCGACGTATTACCGGACGGCGCGCGTCTACGTGTCACTGTCGGAGCACGAGGGCTTCTGCGTGCCGTTGCTCGAGGCGATGGCTGCAGACGTGCCGGTGATGGCATTCAGCGCGGCGGCGGTGCCCGACACGCTGGGCGGCGCGGGCGTGCAGTTTGCGCCGAAGGACCTCGAATATGCGGCGGAGCTGCTGGGTGAGCTCGCCTACAACGACACGCTGCGAAGTCAGGTCATCGCCCGACAGCGTTTACGGCTCGCCGATTTCGGTGACTCGCGAATCCTGCGGGACCTCGAACAACTACTAGCCACGACGAACCCGAAGAACTTCGCGGCCAAAGGTTGACTTGTGAAAATTGCATTCATTGTCCAACGGTACGGCGCAGAAATCCTCGGCGGCTCCGAGTACCACTGCCGGCTGATCGCCGAGCGGGTCGCCTTGAAGCACGACGTCGAGGTGCTGACGACGTGCGCGCGCGATTACATCACCTGGGAGAACGACTACCCCGAAGGGACGGACCGGATCCGCGGGGTGACGGTGCGCCGGTTCAAGAACGCGCGCACGCGTGACCTCGCCACCTTCAACCAGTACTCCGACTGGATTTTCAATCATCCCCACTCGCGCGAGGACGAGATGTCGTGGCTCGAGCAACAGGGCCCGTGGTGCCCGGCGCTCGTCGAGCACCTGACCAGGCACCATCGCTCGTACGACGCGCTGATCTTCTTCACCTATCTCTATGCGCCAACGGTGATCGGCCTGCAGATCGACCCGTCGCGCAGCATCCTGGTGCCGACGGCTCACAACGAGCCGGCGATCCGCCTCGGCATCTATCGCGAGATGTTCGCGAAGCCGGCCGCGGTCGCGTTCAACACCGATGTCGAGAAGAACTTCCTGAAGACGACCTTCGAGTTCCGCGCGGTGGCCGAAGAGACCATCGGGTGCGGCGTCGATCTGCTGCAGGATGCCGTGCAGGCGGACGACCCGGAGCCGGAAGACGACGAAGAGCTGCACAAGCGGCTCGACCCGCACCTGCGGGCCAGGGGCGCGCAGTTCCGGCGCCGGCACCGGTTGCAGGGGCAGTTCCTGCTGTATGGCGGCCGGATCGACGCCGGCAAGGGCTGCGAGGAGCTGATCGAGTACTTCACCGCCTACAAGGAACAGGGCGGCGAGGCGGCGCTGACGCTGATGGGCGTCAAGCTGATGCAGCTGCCGGAGGTGCCGTGGGTGCGCTTTGCCGGATTGCTGTCTGAGCGCGAACGATTGCAGGCGCTCGAGGCCGCGACGATCGTCGTGGTGCCGTCACCGTACGAGAGCCTGTCGCTGCTCGCGCTCGAAGCGATGGCGGTCGGCACGCCGGTGTTGTGTAACGCACGGTCTGAGGTGCTCGTGGACCATTGCATGAAGAGCAACGCCGGGCTGTTCTATTCCAACGCCGAAGAGTTCATCGAGTGCGCCAAGCTGCTGTTGGCCGATGAGCGGCTGCGTGAGCGGATGGGCCGCAACGGCAAGGAATACATCAAGCGCAACTATCGCTGGGACGTGATCATGTCCAAGTACGACAAACTGATCGGATCCCTGCGACGCTAGTGCGCGCTCTGCTCGCTAAGTTGGGTTCAGGCCGCGAGAATTAGCGGCATGTGAGATTCGGAGGAATGATGGCGCGATTGCTGGCAGCCGCCGTGGTGGCCCTGCTTCTCTGCACGACCTCGTCACTGGCCCAACCGGCGGCATCCCTGCCGGTGGTCTACGTCCTGTCGACCGGCGGCACCATCGCCGGGCAGGGCTCATCGGCCACGGACCTGTCGAACTACAAGAGCGGCTCGCTGCTCGGCGAGGCGCTCGTCAACGCGGTGCCGCAGATCAAGCAGATCGCCGACGTGCGCGTCGAGCAGATCGTCAACGTCAGCAGCTCGGACATCACGCTCGATAACTGGCTGACGCTGGCCAAGCGGATCCAGAAGATCATTGCCGATACGCCGAGCGTCGCCGGCTTTGTCATTACGCACGGCACCAACACGCTGGAGGAAACGGCGTATTTCCTCAACCTGACCATCAGGTCAGATAAGCCGGTCGTGCTGGTGGGCTCGATGCGGCCGGCGACGGCGATGAGCGCCGACGGTCCGCTCAACCTCCTGAACGCCGTGCGCACCGCGATCTCGCCGGATGCGAAGGGCAAAGGCACGCTGATCGTCCTGAACGACGAGATCAATGCGGCGCGCGACACCACCAAGACCAATACCCTGCGGGTCGA
>JANOZI010000300.1:0-4955 GCA_031429375.1 Acidobacteriota bacterium
TATTACCCGAATGGTCCCGGCGTCTACGGGCAGCTCGGTGAGAGTTTCTCGCGACTCTACCTCGCGGGCGGCGTGACGACGATGCGGACGGGCGGGAACGTGAACGGGTTCATGGACCTGAACATGATGCGGCTGGTCGAGTCGGGCCAGAAACCCGGCCCGGCGATCGACGCCACCGCGCCGTACTTGAATGGCGTGAACACGTTCATCCAGATGCGCGCGCTGAAGGGGCCGGAAGACGCGCGCCGCCAGGTGCAGTATTGGACGGACGAGGGCGCCACCTCGCTCAAGCTGTACATGCAGATCTCGCGCGGCGAGCTGGCCGCCGCGGTCAACGAGGCGCACCGCCGCGGCATCAAGGTGACCGGACATCTGTGTTCAGTGACGTACGCGGAAGCGGCCGGCCTCGGCATCGACAATCTCGAGCACGGGTTTTTTGCGGCCACCGATTTCGTGGCCGACAAGAAGCCCGATGTGTGCCCGGGCCAGGGGGCCGGACAGAAGACGATCGCCGCGCTCGACGAGATCGGCGCGCCGTTCAACGCGCTGGTCAAGACGCTGATCGACTCCGGCGTGGCGCTGACCTCGACGCTGACCGTCTTCGAGACCTTTACGCCCGGACGCCCCAAGCCGCCGGGCCTCGAGGTGTTGACGCCGCAGTTGCGCGAGCAGTTCGAGCAGAACTACGCGCGGACGCAGCAGAACAAGGAATCGATCTATACGACGCTGTTCCCGAAAGGGATGGCGCTCGAGCGCGCGTTCGCGCGTGCCGGCGGGATGCTGATCGCCGGTACCGATCCGACCGGGGGTGGCGGCGTCATACCCGGCTACTCGAATCAGCGCCAGGTCGAGTTGCTGGTCGATGCCGGCTTCACGCCACTCGAGGCGATCAGTATTTCAACGCTCAACGGCGCGAAGTACCTGAAACGTGATGCGCGGGTCGGCAGCCTCGCCGTCGGCAAGCAGGCCGACCTCGTGGTGATCGGCGGCAACCCTGCGGCATCGATCAGCGACATTCGCCATGTCGAAACGGTGTTCAAGCAAGGGATTGGCTACGACCCCGCGAAGCTGATCGCATCGGTCACCGGCCGCGTCGGCCTCTGGTGAATTAGGCGCTGCCCGCCTTTTAAGGCACCCCATAAAGGGGTGCCCTACGGCCGTGGAGAGTCCAGTATTCGTGGGGCACCCCTTTTTGCGGAGGGCACCCCTTTTTCGTAGGGCACCCCTTTTCGTAGGGCACCCTTTTCGTAGGGCACCCCTTTATGGGGTGCCCAGTACAGCCGGGAGTTTTATCGTTGAATAAGGCTGGCAGGAGATGCTCATGAACACGTTCTATTCCGCAGCGCTCGTCATTCTGCTTGGTTTTGGCGCCGTCACCGGCCGGGCCCAGGGCCCGACGCCGTTCGATCAACTCAAGAAGCTCCAGGGTGAATGGATCGATCTCGATGGCGTGGTCGGTCCCAAGGGTGCGGTCCTCGCCACCTACCGTTTGACCGGCGGCGGCACCGCGGTGATCGAGACGATGTTTCCGGGTTCGAATCACGAGATGACGACGGTGTATCACCGCGACGGCAAGGACATCGCGCTGACGCATTACTGCTCGGGCGGGACGCAGCCGCGCATGCGCGCGTCATCGCCGAGCGGCAACGTGCTGACGTTTGCCTACGACGGCGGCACCAACTTCAACCCGGCCAAAGACGACCACATGCACAACGGGCGCATCGAGTTCATCTCGGCCGACGAGATCCGCGCCGAATGGCAAGGGTGGGCCGGCGGCAAGGCCGCCGGCGCGCACCTGGCGAAGATGCACCTCGCCCGCAGGAAGTAGGGCACCCTTCCAAGTAGGGCACCCCTTTATGGGGTGCCCATTCCAGCGCGTCAGCTCTCGGCCGACACCGCCGCGATCAGGGCCTTGATGTAGCCAAAGGCGTAGGCAAACCCCTGGTCGCTGGCAACGCCTTCGACGCGCGGCACGTGGTCGGGCATCATCATGCCGTCGTAGCCGACCTCCTTATAGACGCGCATCGCCTTCAGCATGTCGATGCTGCCGTTGTCGATGAAGGTCTCGCGGAAGTTGAGGAACCCGCCTTCGATGTTGCGGAAATGCACGCTGAAGATCTTCTTGCGTGAGCCGAAATAGCGGATCACGTCGAAGATCTGCTCGCCCGGCTTCTCGAGCTGCTCAGAGACCGTGCCCTGGCAGAAATTCAGGCCGTGGTACGGACTCTCCTTGATCGACACGAACTTCTTGAGGCCGTCCGGCGATCCGAGCACCGCGTCGACGCCGCGCCAGCCCGTGCCCTTCGGCACGCCGGGATCCTGCGGATGGCATCCCATCTTCACCTTGTACTCCTCGGCGACCGGGACGACGCGTTCGAGAAAGTAGGTGATGCGCTCCCAATAGGTGTCGGCGTCGACCTTGCCGGCGATGGTCAGCGGCGGGTCCTGCTTGGCGTTGGCGAAGATGAGCTCGCTGTAGCTCGAGCCGCCGCGCCCGGGCGCCGAGCCGGAGCGGGGAATGCCGATCAGCGTGAAGTTGTATTTCACCTGGAAAATACCGGCGCGCGCGCAGTTGCGGATCATCTGGCAGATGTCGTCGATGTTGCGGTCGCGCTCCGGGCTCTGGCCAAGATAAATGGCCGGCATTTCTGCCCGCGAAATTTCCGAGGAGCTCATCGGCAGCGGCACCATATCGAGCGCGATGCCGTGGGCCTTGACCTGATCGCGCAGCTTCGATAGTCCATCCACCGACCACGCCTCGTCCATCTTCGCCGACGGCAGGCTGCTGCAGATGTTGTTGACACCGAACGCCGCGCACGCGCGCAGGATCGCGTCGGTGTGGCCGTGTTGCGTGCCGACCTTCATCTTCACCCGCGGCGATGTTGTCGGCGCGACGATGCCGGACTTCGCGGGCGACTGGGCCTGCTGTGCCGAGACAACTGCTTCGGCGAGCGCCGGCATCGACAGGCCGGCCCCGGCGAGTTTCACGAATTCACGACGATTCATCACGCCTCCTCAATCCCTCAACCCCACCAGCTTTCACCCGGCGCCAAATGCGCGCGGACGACATCCGGATTCAACTCGATGCCCAATCCAGGCTTGTCGGTGACCTGGATGAAACCATCCTTGATGTAGGGGCCATCGAGCACCAACACCTGATCCATCCAGCCGCCTTCGCCCGTAATGGTTTCGAGCGCCATGTAATCGCGGATCGACGCGGCCCACTGCGCCGACGCGTAGGTGCAGACTTGGCTGCCGGTATTGTGATTCGCCATCGGCAGGCCGAAGATGTGTGCCAGGTCGGCGATCCGCTTGGTCTCGAGGAAGCCGCCGGCGTTGCGCAGGTCGGGGTGCAGGATATCGCAGCCCTGGTTCAGGATGAAATCCTTGAACCCTTCACGGCGCGCGAGGTTCTCGCCCATGCAAATCGGCACCTTCGACGCCGCGCACAGGCGCTTCCACGAATCGGAATAATCCACCGGCAGCGGATCCTCGAGCCACACCGGCTTCGACGACTCCACCGCCTCGGCGATCTGGATCGAGGTGCGCAGGTCGTACTCCCAGTGGCAGTGCGCCATCAGATCGCGATCCCAGCCGATCGCGTCGCGGCAGTTCTCGTATCCCTGCCGGATGCCGATCAGCTCTCTCGTCGTCAGCATGCGATTGGACGGATCGCGGGCCGTGTCGACGGATGGGTCGGTATGTTGGATGTCCATCTTGTGGCACGTGAAGCCGCTGGGATGGGACTTCACCTTCGCCGCCCAGTCGGCGACCGCCTTCTTGTCCAGCATCGGGCGTGGCGTCGCGTGATCGTAGACGCGGACCCTGTCGCGAAACCTGCCGCCCAGCAACGTCGTTGTCGGCACCTCGAGGATCTTTCCCGCCAGATCCCACAACGCCATTTCGATGCCGCTGACCGCGCGGATCAGGTTGTGCGCCGACCCGTCGGTCCGCGTGCCGCTGAGGCTGGCGCTGCCCTCGCCCATCTGCGTGTAGAGCTTGTCGATCTCCAGCGGGTCTTTCCCGACGAGCCATGGCTTGAGCGAGAGGATCTGTTCCTTGACGCCGATGCCGGGCGAGCCGTACGCCTCGGCGATGCCGTAGGGCCCGGCATCCGACACGACCCGCACGAGCGTGTAGGTGCGGCCCGGGCCCTGCATCACCATCACCTGCACGTCGCGAATCTTCACGCGCTTCTGCTCGGCGGCCGCCCGCTGGTGGAATGCCGACAAGAACGCCGGCGCAAACGGCGCGACGCCGAGGCCCTGGAGAAAGTGCCGCCGGGAGAAACCGTGCGCGCCGCTCGCCTTCCGCATAATCGTCCTTACCAGTACAGCTTCAGCCCGAGCTGCATCTGCCGGGGCGTGTTAGCCACGGCGGTGATGAGGCCGAAGTTGTTGCTGCTGAAATCGGTGTTGGGCGCGCCCCAGATCACGCGGTTGAAGACGTTGAACGCTTCCACGCGCACGTCGACGTCGAGCTTCCCTCCGGCCTTGATCGACTTGGCCAGGCTCATGTTCTCGTTGAGGTTCCAGAAGCGGCGCACCTCGCCGTTGATGCGCGGGGCGTTGCCGAGCGCGCCCACCGGCTGCACGAACGCCGCCCGGTTCAGGAAGCGGTCCACTCTCGGGTTGAACTCGTCACCCGCAAGCGGCGCCCGCCAGTCCACGCCGTCGACGACGTTCGGGCGGTTGACGCCGTTGAAGATATTCAACGGCGCATTGGTCGTCACGCCGATCGGCAACCCGCTGCTGTAGGCCTGGATGATGGCCAGGCGCCATCCGCCCACGATCTGATTGGCGATGCCCGACTGCAGCCAGCGCCGGCCTTCGCCGAACGGCAGCTCGATCACCGAGTTGATCTTGATGTTGTGGGTCTGATCGAACCGCCCCACCGACCACTCGAGCTCGGGCCGCGCCGCATCCATGGCCCGGCCGCTGCCGCTGAAGCTGTCG
>JANOZI010000301.1:0-11654 GCA_031429375.1 Acidobacteriota bacterium
CGCGTCGACGGCGCCGAGCTCGACCAACACGCGCGCGAGCTCGTCGAGCGACATGCCGACGCTCAGCTCCGGTTGACGGCCGTCGACCACCACCAACAACACGCGGCCATCGGCCAGCGATGCGATGGCGGAGCGCGGATGGCGATCCGTGACGAACGCCGGCGCAATTTTTTCGCGCTCGCCGGTAATGTCAACGCGCCCGGCCGTGACGAGCTTCGGTCCGGCGCCGAGAATGTCCTCGGCATCGCGCCACGGATTGCGTGGCAGATCATCGACCGGCTCGAGACCCACAGCCGCCGTGACGCGCGTGCCAGCGGCCAGCGTGCGCAGCCATACCGCCGCCGTCCCGGTCGCAGAGACGACGAACCCGTCGCGCGGAATCGGAGTGCTGCCGGCGTCGGCGCGGATCTCGACGACTCGGCCGTCACGAACCAGCGCCTCGGTGCCCGTGCCATCGGTCAGCGTCGTCTCGTTGAACTCGGGTGTGAACAACACGAGCTCGTTGGCGCCGCGCGGCCGGTTGAGCCCGTTGAGGCGCCGTGTCGTGTTGCCGGCCTTGACGCTGCCCCGCCACGCGACGTGGCCCATGATCAGGCGCGTGCCGCCCTGCCGCGTTCGCACCAGCCCGACGGCGGCGCGGCCGCGATCGGGCTCGCTCAGAATCTTGCCGTCGATCTGCAGCGTGCCGGTGGAATCGCCGGCGAATGTCCCGGTCGTGCGGAAGTAGCCGCCGTTGATGGCGGCGATCGCGTTACGCCTGGCCGCCAGCTCGCTGACCCGCTCGAGCCCAACCGCGTGGTCGCGCGCGTGGAACACGTCCAGTACCGCCTGCGATGGATCGATGCGCAGCACGTGAATGCTCCACGGCTGAGCGCGCACGAGGTGCGAGTACTCAACGCCCGGCGCGACTCCCTGCCATTGAACAGGCGGGGACGGCTGGCCAAAGACGGCCAGCGCAGACAACAGCGCGGCGATTTTCATCGGACCGCGCGGATTTACGAACGAGTGATGTCGAGCAGCACGACGTTGAGCCGGTAATACAGTTCGGCGAGAAAATCTCCAGCCTCAACGAGGCGGAACAACGAGTCGGAGGACGTACAGACGACCTGCGCGTGTCTTCGCGGTTGATGAATCCATCGCAGCATCTGCTCTTGCTGCTTCGCGTCCAGGCGGTCGACCTCCAACACGATCAGCGTTCCTGCGGCCGGCTCCGGAAGAACCACGCCGGCCTTGGGCGTGTACCGCCAAATCGGCCCGCGAAAGTGCGGCCCGAGCGCGTCCAGCATTACGGCGGTCTCCGAGGAGGAGCCGACGAGCAGGAGATTGGCGTGAACCGTCGCAGCGAGGTCCCAGTCGCATGTGAGCTCGCGACTGAGGAAGGCCGGCGGCGGAATTCTTTTCTCATCCCGTGTGCCGGCCCACGGTTTCGGAAGGAGGTTCGAGGGAGTCAGATGCATTGGTACCACCGTTCGCTGTTTGGCGCGTTAGCTTGCGGTCCGTTCATCACTGTCATCGAGGCGGTCGTCGGCATTCATTTCCCGGGTTACGCGGCCGTCAATATGAGCGCGGCGTTGCGACACTGATCGTGCTCGTCGTTTGACGGCCCGCGGCATCGCGCGCCACCGCCGTCACGGTATACGCGGCGGTGGGCAGGCCATCAGTTGACCACACTGCCTCGTAGGGTGCCACCGTGTCCGCGGCGCCCTGCGGATTGCCGTCGACCAGGAACTGCACGCTGGTGACACCGACATCGTCTGCCGCGGTCGCCGTGAGCGTCACGGTGCCGCTGACGATGGCGCCGTTGGTCGGGCTCGTCACCATCACCGTTGGCGGCGCCATGTCGTTCATCACCGCGACGCTGATGGTGCTGGTTGATTCATGTCCCGCCGCGTCGCGGGCCACTGCCGCCAGTGTATGAGCGCCGTTGGGCAGGCCGCCGGTCGGCCACGCCACCTCGTAGGGCGCCGCCGTGTCCGGACCACCGAGCGCGGCGCCATTCACCAGGAACTGCACGCTGGTGACACCGACGTCGTCGGCCGCCGACGCGGTTACCGTCACGGTGCCGCGGAGCGTGTTGCCATTGGTCGGGCTCGTGATTGCCACCGTCGGCGCGGCCGCGTCGTTCAGCACCGCCACACTGATCGTGCTGGTCGATTCACGCCCCGCCGCATCGCGCGCGACCGCGGTCAGCGTCCGGGCGCCATTCGTTGCGGCATCGGTCGGCCACGCGGCCTCGTACGGCGCCGCCGTGTCGGCGGCGCCAAGCGCCGCGCCATTCACGAGGAACTGGACACTCGCGACCCCAACGTCGTCTGACGCCGTGGCCGTTACCGTGACGATGCCGCTTACGGTGGCAGCTGCGGCAGGATTCGTGATCGCCACCGCCGGCGCCGCCGTGTCGTTCAACACCGCCACGCTGACCGTAGTCGTCGTCTCATGCCCTGCTGCATCGCGGGCCACCGCACTCAACGTATGCGCTCCATTAACCACCGTGGCCGTCGGCCACTCGACTTCGTATGGCGCCGCAGTGTCAGCCTCGCCGAGCAGCGTGTCGTTCACCAGGAACTTCACGCTGATGACTTCGAGATCGTCTGCCGCAGATGCGCTCACCGCCACGGTCCCGCTCACCGTGGTACCGGCGGTCGGACTCGTCAGCGCCACCGTCGGGGCCGCCAGGTCGTTCAGGACCGCCACGGTGATGCTATGGGCGGTCTGGCGGCCGCTCGCATCGCGCGCCACGGCGGCGATGAGGTGCGCGCCGTTGGTCACGCTCGAGGTCGACCATGGCAACTCATACGGTGCCGATAAATCCTCAGCACCGAATGGCTCGCCATCCACTTGGAACTGCACGCCCGCCACACGCACGTCATCCGACGCCGCGACGGTCAGCGTCACGAGGCCGCTCACCGTCGTTCCGGCAAGCGGGGCGGTCACCGCGACGGTCGGCGGTTCGATGTCGTTCTCTACGTTGACACTCACCATGCCCGCGGTAGCCGCGCGCCCGGCTCCGTCCTGGGCCACCGCCGTCACGGTATGGGTGCCGTTGGGAACGGTCGTCGTTGACCAGGCGAACGCGTACGGAGGGTCGGTGTCGACGGCTCCCAGCGGTTGACCGTCGAGCAGGAACTGCACGCCGATCACGCTGACATCGTCGACCGCGGTCGCCGTGATAGAGACGGTGCCGGCGACGGTCGTCCCCGCCGACGGGCTCGTCAGCGCCACCGTCGGCGCCGCTGTGTCATTGATGACGTTCACGATCACGGTGGCCGCTGTGGTCTCGCGCCCGACCGCGTCTACTGCCACCGCTGCCAGGGTGTGGGCACCGTTAGCCGCCACCGTCGTGGACCACTCGACTTGATACGGTTCCGCCACAACCGCAGCACCGAGGGGCGATCCATCCAGCAGGAACTGCACGCTCACGACGCCGATGTCATCGGCAGCCGCGGCCGTCACGTTGACGACTCCCGCAAGGGCAGCCCCGGCCGCCGGACTGCTCAGGCCGACCGTCGGCGCCGACACGTCGTTCCTCACAGTAACGCTGACGGCGTTCGCCGTCGTCACGTGCCCCGCGGCATCGCGCGCCACGGCAGACCAGGTGTGGGTGCCATTGGCGGCGCCGGCCGTGGACCACGTCGTTTCGTACGGCGCTGCCGTGATTGGCGGGCCGAACGGAGTGCCGTCCATCAGCAGCTGCACGCTGACGACGCCGACATCATCGGCGGCGGCAGCCGTGACCGACACCACGCCGGCGATGGTCGTGCCGCCGCCCGGACTCGTCAGCGCCACGGTGGGTGCCGTGACGTCGTGGGTGACGGTCACGTTGATCGTGCTCACCGTCTCGTGACCCACGGCGTCGCGCGCGACCGCCGTTAACGCATGAAGGCCGTCGGATGCAGGGCCCGTGGCCCAGGACATTTCGTACGGCGCCTCGACATCCTCGCCGCCGATCGCGGTGCCATCCAGCTTGAACTGGACACCGACGACGGCGATGTCGTCTGCTGCGGTCGCAGTCAGTGTCACACTCCCGCCAACTACGGCTCCCGCCGCCGGACTCGTCAGCGATACTGTCGGCGCCTCAAAATCATTCGCCAGCGTCACGCTGGTGGTGTGTGACGTGGTATTCCCGGCCGCATCACGGGCGATCGCCGTCAGGACGTGGATCCCGTTTGGTGCAGCGGTCGTTGACCACGGCTGTTCGTACGGCGCCGCGGTGTCCTCGAGGCCGAGCGGGCTGCTGTCGAGGAGGAACTTGACACCGGTCACCGCGACGTTGTCCGTGGCCGACGCCGCCAGCAGGACCTCGCCCGAGACGACGCCGCCACCCGATGGCGTGAGCACGTTCACGGCGGGCGCAGTCACGTCAGGGAGCGTCCGCACCGCCTCGAACAGGTTCAGCCGCCCGTTGCCCATGCCGGCCGTCATCGCGACGGCCTTTGCGAATTGCTCATTCGCTTTCTGGTAATTCACCGTCGGGTCAATCTGCACCAGCAAGGCGGCGCCGCCCGCGACGAGCGGAGCGCTGAAGGACGTGCCCCAGGTGCCGGCGTAGCCGCCGCCAGGGTAGGTCGTGATCACGCCTTCGCCTGGCGCGGCGAGGCTGACGAGCGCGTCGCCGAAGTTAGTGAACGAACTGCGCACGGGCGGGTTCGCCGAGTTCGAGGAAGCGACGCCAAGCACGTTGCGGAACCCGCCTGGGTAGACCACCACTTCCTGGCCGAGGTTGCCTGCAGACGCCACGCAGATCACGCCGCGGTCGGTGGCATAGTTGATCGCCCGCGCGATTTCGGGCGACGACACCGTGGCGCTGAAGCTCATGTTGATGACGCGCGCACCGTGGTCGACCGCGTAGTAGATCGCGCGAACAATGTCGTAGGCGCGCGATGTGCCGTCGGCGCGGAACGCCTTCAGCGGCATGATTTGGGCGGTCGGCGCGACGAGGTGCACGATGCCGGCCACCATCGTCCCGTGGCCAAACGCCGCCGGCAGCAGGGCCGGATTCAGTGGGGCTGCCGAGCTCAGAATGGCGACGGTCGACGGATTCAGTGGAACCGGTGCGATAGCGGAATCCAGGATCTCGACAGTGGCGTGGTCGAGAATTTCCACAGTCGCGTGGTCGATGTCGCCCCACTCCGAGGCCGGGCCGGGAACGTCGTTGACGAAATCGTAGCCCGGGACGAGCGAGCCCTGAAGCAGCGGGTGCTGCGGATCGACACCGGTGTCGATGATGGCAACGATGCCCGCACCGGTCGCGGCCCTCGCATGGCTCTCGGCCAGGCGAATGGCGCTCGTGGCGGGCTGATTGATATAGCCATACCACGCCTGTCGGCCGAAGAACGGGACGATGGTGCGGTTGTTGAGCGAATCGAGAATCTCGACCGTCGCGTGGTTCAGGTTGATTCCGGCCGGGACTTCGGGCGTGACGACGATCGCGTTCGGTTCGAAATGCTGGACTTCCGGATCGCCTTGGACGGTGTCGACGAATTCTTCGGATGCCGATCGAGCGAGCGTACCGCGGGCGCCGGTGGGAGTGGTGACAGGTCCGCTGACCAGGTAGACACCGCGGTCGGGATCGTCAGCCCGAAGGATGGTGAGCCCATATCGAGCGACGATCGCCTCGACCTTGTCCGCTGACGCGCGCAAGATGAATTGCGTCGTGAGCTCCTGAGCGTTGGCAACCTTGCCAGTCTCGGAACACAGCGCAAGAGCGACAATCAGCAGCGTCGGCCACAGCCGGCCACGCGAGCGGCGCTTCTGGCGCCGCCCTGACAGGTACATCAAAATCATTCCCCCGGGGGGTAGGACAGGGACCCGGACAAAGCCCGGGTGGCTGAGTTTACTCAAAATTGCTTGTCAATTGATGCACAACTTTAGGGGGGTAAAGACTTTCTTGTGCAACAGGGGTGCGCCAACTGACAGGTTGACGCAACCCCATGGGGCGGGCGGTCGAAGCTAGGCTGGTTTGGTCGACTTTCGCTTGGGTGCTTTCCGCGCGGGAATGGCCCCTCTCATGGCCGTCCGTCCACCCGGAGTGAGATGATCCAAGGCGATTTCCATGCGTTTTCCGGCCTCGCGAAGCGGGAGGAACAACCGCAGATTACGCCGCGGCTCGTATTCCAGCTGGAACTCGCCGAACGCGTTGCAGGTGGTGTTCTCCACCAGGCTGTCTCGCTCCATCAACCACACAGGCACGTCCGTAATGGTCGTGGCCTGTCGCCGGGCGGCCAGCTGGCCAACCAGCGTGATCAGACCGGAGGCGGGCTGGCGTTCGAGCTGCAGGTCGACGTGATAGTCACCGGCCTCGTAGAGGGCGCGGCGCGACAGCCGCTCCTGCGAGCGAAGGCCGGCGGCCAGCGGCTCGCGCGCGCTGTCGTAGATTAACTTGGCGACCAGCCGCACCAGGCTGACCTTCTCGGGCCTGTTCATCGCAAAGATCGCCTGCGCGTAACGGAGCACCGGTTCAGGGGGTGCGTATTCCGCGTCGGCCCTGGCCTCGACGGCGACTGCGCGCAGCCTGTCCGCGGTGTTCTGGCAGCCGGCACATCCGGTGGACAAGTGCGACTGCATCATCGAACGAGTCGGGGTGTCGCCCAGTCCCCGCACGAAATCGGCCCATTGCCAGTTATCAAAGTGCTTCATATTCACGCCTATTCGCCCCAAATGATAAGTGTGCTGACCATGGCCATCTCCCAGGTGATCGGGCCGCGACACGAAAGCAATATCGCGTTCACCATCTAAAGGGTGCCGAGCGGGCCAGAAGATATAGGGGCCGCCAATATTCCGCCTACTTCAATGGGAAACTTCGCTGGCGTGGGCATTTCCGATCAGGGTGAAGGGCGCCCAGTAGAACGGGTGGGGGCGCTGTTCACGGAGCACCCGCATGCCTTCCTGGGCGGCGCGGGCTTTACTCCAGCCCTGCTGCACGCTTCGGTAAAACGTCTGCATGAAGTCGGCGGTGCTCCGGTCGTGCGCGTCCCACAGGGTGAGCAGCACGGCACTCGCCCCGGCGTACAGCAGGCCACGCACCAGACCGAGCTGCTCATCGCCGCCGACGGTCACGCTCAACCCCGTGCCGCACCCGCTGAGCGTCACCAGCTCGGCCGACAGTTGCAGTTGATAGAGGTCGTGCACGCTCAACGGGCCGTCGCCAAGCCGGATCGACGAGAACATCGCGTTGTCCTTGCGAAACAGGCCGTGCGTGGCGATGTGGACAAACCGGCTCACGGCGCCGTGCCGCTGTAATTGGTCCCATGTCGCGTCAGCACCGAGAAATACCAGCGAGCCTGGAAGAATGCCGGCCACGGCATGGACTTCGTCGGCGATGAACGGCGTCTTCGCGTCGGGCACGCCCATGATCAACGCGCCCCCGAGCGACGGCGCCGGCTTGGCCCGGCACAGCCGGTAAACGCTGGCGCTGGGCGCATACGAGATGGTGAAGTCGTCGATCAAAAAGCGCGCGCCGTCGAGCAGCGCATGGAAGGGCAAGGTGTGCAGCACGTCGTGCGGCACGATGACGAGATGCGCCGCCTGAAGCCGATCGCGGATCGGCGCGATCAGTGCCGCGTACAACACGCGAAGATGCGCCTCGGTCGCTGCCCGCATCGGCTCGGCGAAGGCCTCAGCCTGCTCCGGGCCGCGACGAAACTTGTTGAACTGGAACTGCAGGAGTTGCAGGCGACTGCGCACGTCCGCCGCGGCACCGAGAGGGACAATCTCCAGCCGATCGTGACTGAGCACACAGACATGGAGCTGGCCCATGGCCTGGTAGTACTCGAGAATGACGGCGTCGGGGGCGAGGCTGGCGCGAATCTCGTCAACGGTGAACGTCGTGCCGCTTTGCAGCACCGAGAACTCTTCGTCGGTCCGGCGAAGCTCGTCGAGGGCCCGGACGAGTTGCTTCTCGATCGCCCGCGTGCGTGTCGTGAGCGTGTCCATGCGGCGTGGCGAGGGTCCGGTGGGCTTGAGCTCCTCCTCTTCAACCTGGCGAGAGTGCCAGATCAGATCCTGCCGTAAGCGCCGCAACTCATCACTCGCGGCGCCGGCCACCCGCGGAGTGAGGTTGACCGCGCGAAAGGCGATGAGGTCCGCCAGGCTGCGTGATTTCGCCTTTTCGATATACCGAAACGCCGCTGCCTCGTGCGCGTCGTCCGGTTCGCCCGTGAGGCACGTGGTGACGAGACGCTCATAGACGTCCAGCTTGTCTTCCAGGAACGCGACCCTGAGCGACTCCGACTGGAGGTGGTTGCGGAGATGTTCGAGACTGTCGTCAGCGCGCTGAAACGCTTCATAGGCGCGATCGGGTTCGCCCTGCGCCTCGCGCAGCAAGCCGAGGACGCAGTGCGCCTGATACGCCAGCATGGGCGTCTCGGCGCTCGCCAGTTGCTCGAGCGCGGCCTGACACGCCTGTTCCGCGGCGGGCAGATCGCCGGCCTGAAGCGCCAGGCGTGACAACAGCAGGTCACAGAGCGCGGCCTTGCCCGGCAGTGAGGCCTGCGCGAACTGCTGGCGCGCCTGCCGGCACAGTCGCTCCGCGCGCGCGTAGCGCTCCTCTCGAAACAGGGCGAGGGCCTGATAGAAATCCAGCAGGCCCAGCCAGACCTGGTTACCCTCGCGCGCGAACAGCCGGCGCGCGCGCCCGAATAGTTCGTGCGACCGGCGGGGGTCGCGCCGCCGACTCGTGGTGAGGGCAAGGATCGTCACCGCCTTCGCGGCTTCGTAGGTCATCGCCAGGTCCTCGAAGCGCCCCAGTGCCTGCTCGGCAAGCTCGGCGGCCTCGTCGCCCAAGTTCAGTTCCAGATAGATTTCCGACCGGTCCAAGTCGCACAGCGCGCCAATGTAGGTATCACCCAGCTGATCGCACTGCTCACGGGCCGAGCGGTACATGCCCAGCGCCCGCGTATACTCGCCCCGCAAGTAATAAAGGCCGGCGATGTTGTAATCGGCGCGCACCGTCAGGAGCGGCATGTCGTGCCGCTCACAATGCGCGCGGGCCTCGTGATAGGCCGTCACGGCGTTGTCAAACCCGTTGAGGCTGATCTGCACGACCGCGATGTTGCTCAGCGCGGCCGCCACGTCCTGCGGCTCGCCGACGCGGGTCAGCTGCTGGTGGGCGCGCTCGTACAGCACGAGCGCTTCCGCAAACCGGTCCTGCCGATACAGGATGTTGCCCGTGTTGCTGTCGAGGCGGGCGAGGCCGAGCAGGTTGCCGTGCCGCTCGTAAATCGCGCGCGCCTCGCCCGCCGACGCGAGCGCCTCGTCGTAGCGGCCCAGGCAGATCAGGCTCTGCAGCGCGCCGTTCAGCGTGCGCGCGACGTCGACGTCGCGTCCCAGACCGAGAAACACGTCACGCGCCGCGTAGTGATGGTGTAACGCCTTTTCATACTGGCCGCGGGTGTGGTGCACATGACCGATGGCCCGCAGGCTTTGCGCGCGGCAGCCCTCGTCACCGAGCTTCTCGGCGATCCATTGCGCGGCGTGCGCCAGCCGCGCCGCGCGGTCAAGGTCGGTCCGCGCCAGCCGCACCACGCGCGTGTAGAGCCGTTCGACCACCGCCGCGTCCCACAGCTGCTGGTGCCGGCGCAAAAAGCTCGCGCGCGCGCGGGCGGTGCGAACGCCGGCGAGCTCGTCGATCAACTCGTCGTGGGCGGGGCCGCTCGGGGCGATGGTGGCAGCTACCTTCATGTCCAGGCCGATTTAGTGGAGCGTATCAACCAGCTCGCAAGTACGAGCATCGTCGCTCGGACCACGTGCTGGGGCCGTTCCTGCGAAACGGCCCGCTTTTACTCTCGAACATACCCTTCACTAGAAACCAAGCTTCTGCAGCGACCGCTCGAGCCGTGCGAGGCACCGGCCGCGGATGAACCCGATGGACCCCGTCGCCAGGCCGAGGCGCTCGGCCAGCTCGCGATACGAGATCGGTTCCGTTTCGTAAAACAGCAGCCTGATGATCTCCTTGCATCGCGGTGGCAGTTCAGCGACCGCCTCGCGAAGCAGCTGTGCGCGCTCGACGCCTTCGAGGACATCCGGCGGCAGCTCCGACGACAGCTGCTCTTCGTCGAGCGGCGTCAGCTCGTCCTCGGCGCGCCGCCGGACCTTCTTCTTCCAGTGGTAGGCCTGGTGCGCCGTCACGCTGATGATCCAGCTGCGTAACGCCTCGGTGTTGCGAAGACGCGGCAGCTCGTTGAACAACTCGAGGCAGACCGATTGAAAAATGTCTGCCGCGTCTTGCGGCGGCGCGCCGTATTTCATGGGAATCGAGTAGATCAAGTTCTTGTACTTCGCGAGCAGCCTGGTCCAGGCCTGCTCGTTGCCGTCGAGACACGCCTGCACCAGGCGGGCGTCGGTCCACGTGACATCCGGCTCGCCAAACCGTCGCCGTGTTGGTTCGGGCCGGTCACCGCTGGCCACCGGTTCGCCTCCCACGCCAGAACAACTCCTCGACATTCCACAACGCGTGGTGATCGAGGACCGTCGGACGGAAGTTGCCGAGCCCTGTGGTCGCGCCGACAAGCACATTGGGGCTCACGACGGTGATAATCGGCAGATGTTCGGCGACCAGCTGCTGGACCCGATCGTACAAGCGCTTGCGGCGTGCCGCGTCGCGCGTCTTGATCTGTTCCTGCATCAGCGCGTCGATTTCAGCTTCCCACGGCGTCGCCGGCCTGGGTTGCGCGGGATGCCACAGGTGGGTCGCGCCGCTCGAGAGCCAGACATTCATCTCGCTGTTGGGATCACCGTCGCCACCGGTCAACCCGAGCACGCACGCATCGTAGTCATGCGTCGTCAAGACCCGATCGAGCAGGGCGCTTTGAGCGAGCGGGACGACACCCACGCGCATCCCGAGCTGCTTCAGGTCGTCTTGAATAATGGTGGCGATCTGCATTCGCTCCGCGTTGCCCGAATTGGCGAGGAGCGTGAACTCCACCGGCTGGCCCTGATCGTCAATCAGCGTGCCGTCGGTCTTCCACGAAAAGCCTTCCTTCCGAAGCAACTGCTTCGCGCGTTCAATCGAACGGGCGGGCTTGGCCAGCGACTGATTCACCCACCACTTGTTGCCGGGCGGCACATGGCCCCAGACCGGCGTGGCGCGCCCGCGATAGGTCAGACGGACAATCCCTTCCCGATCGATCGCCGACGAGACGGCCTGCCGAAACCCCTCGCGGCCGTACCACCGTTGCCGGCGCGCCGGCTCGGCGAGCCCTTTCGCCGCGAGATCATTGAGGTTGAAAAACAGGAACTCGTAGGTCAGACCGGCACCAAGGTCTTTCAGCTCGTAGTTGCGGCGCGGCTGATCCTTCAACAACACCTCGAAGTTCGCTGCGCTCAACCGCGTCGGGATGTCGGCCTCGCCGGCCTGGAACCGCAATGCCTGCGCGTCTTCGGTCGGCACGAAGATGAAGACCACCCGATCGAGATACGGCAACGCAGTGCCGGAGCGGTCTTCTTTCCAGTAGAAGGGGTTGCGCTCGAGCACCAGCCGCTGACCGGGCACATGCTCCGCGAAGCGATAGGGTCCCAAGCCTGCGAACTCGGTGGCTGGGGTCTTGAGATTCCAGCTCTCGACCAGCCGGCCCTCCTGATAGGGGCGCTCGAGGAGATGGCGCGGCAACATCGCAATGCTGTCGAACAGCCGCTCGGCACTGGAATACGATTCGGCC
>JANOZI010000302.1:0-4969 GCA_031429375.1 Acidobacteriota bacterium
AAGGCGATCTACTACCACTACCTGCCGGTCGGCGTCGAAGCCACGGCGCCGCCAACGCGCGATCAGCTCGGCAAAGCGGCGATCACCTGGGCGGCGGTGTCGCTGGCCGACAAGCTCGATACCGTCGGCGGCATGTTCGGAGCCGGCGAGCGGCCGACCGGCTCACGCGATCCGTACGGTCTGCGGCGCGCCGCGCAAGCCGTCGTGCGCATCCTCGTGGACCTGCCGGAGCTGACCGGCCTCGACCTGCGCCTCACCTTCGAACAGCTGGTGGCACCCCTGAAAGGGGTGCCCTACGAAATCGACGGCAAGGGCCTAGACGAGGCCTTCTGGTCGTTCATGACCGACCGCGTTCGCTTTGTGCTCGAGCAGCGGGGTTACGACACCCGAAACGTTCGTGCCGTAACCCATACCGAGATCACGGCGTTGTCGCCGCTCGTCGCTAAACGAAAGCTGGAGGCTCTTCCGGAGTTTACGGAGACCACGGAGTTCCGCCAGCTCGCGGTCCTGTTCAAGCGGGTGAAGAACATCGCGAAGAACCTGGCTGACGGCGCGCCCGATCTCGGCGGGGCGTTGACCGAACCGGCGGAGGTGGCGCTCGCCCGGGAAGTCGATCGCGTGCGGCCGGTCATCGACGGCGCGGTGGCTTCGGGCGCCGGTTATCGGCAGGCCTTCGCCGAGGCGGCCAAAGCGGGTCCGGCGGTCGCGAAATTTTTTGACGATGTGATGGTGATGGCCGACGACCCGAAGTTGCGGGACGCGCGGCTGCGGCTGTTGAAGCGGCTCGAAGGGCTCATTTTACAGCTTGCCGATATTTCTGAAATTGTTCCTGAAGTGGAGAAGTAGTGAATGGCGAAGAAGAAGACCGTGAAGACCAAGTCAGCCACCAAGAGTAATAAGGCCACGTCCGCTTCCGCGGCCAACGGCCGCGACGGCGCGACCGTGCCGAAGCCCGCGGGTCAACGGGCGGGCGTAGGCGGGAAGAAGTTTGTGTACTTCTTCGGAAACGGCAAAGCTGACGGCAATCGCACCATGAAAGACACGCTCGGCGGCAAAGGAGCGGGCCTCGCCGAGATGACCAACGCGGGCCTGCCCGTGCCGGCGGGATTCACCATTTCCACCAACGCCTGCAACATCTACTACGAGCAGGGCAACAAGCTGCCGCCGACGGTCGAAGCCGAGATCGTGGCCAACCTGCGCAAGCTCGAAAAGGCGGCCGGCGCCACGCTGGGATCGACCACGAATCCGCTGCTGGTGTCGGTGCGGTCGGGCGCCAAGTTCTCGATGCCCGGCATGATGGACACGATTCTCAACCTCGGCCTCAACGACGAAGCGGTTGAAGGCTTGAAGGCGCGGACCAGGAACGGCCGGTTCGCGTTCGACAGCTACCGCCGCTTCATGCAGATGTTCGGCAGCGTCGTGCTCGAGATTCCCAAGGCGACGTTCGAGCACGAGTTCGAGCACATCAAGACCGCGAAGAACGCAAAGATGGACACCGACCTCGACGAGGTCGCGCTGCGGGACGTCGTGCAGGCGTTCAAGGGCGTCGTGCAGAAGCAGACCGGCAAGCCGTTTCCGCAGAACCCGATGGATCAACTGCGGATGGCGAGAAACGCCGTGTTCCGCTCGTGGCACAACGCCCGCGCCAAGGAGTACCGCCGCATTTACGACATCCCCGATTCGATCGGCACCGCCGTCAACGTCCAGATGATGGTGTTCGGCAACACTGGCGATCGATCGGGTACGGGCGTGGGCTTCACGCGCAATCCCGCAACCGGCGCCAAGGAGTTTTTCGGCGAGTTCCTGATCAACGCCCAGGGCGAAGACGTCGTCGCCGGCATCCGCACGCCGCAGCCGATCGTCGAGCTCGAGAAGGTGATGCCGAAGGCCTACAAGCAGCTGCGCGACATCACCACAAAGCTCGAACGCAATTACAAGGACATCCAGGACTTCGAGTTCACGATCCAGGACGAGAAGCTCTACATGCTGCAGACCCGCAGCGGCAAGCGCACCGGCTATGCGGCGGTCATCATCGCAACAGACATGGTCAAGGAGAAGCTGATCACGCCGAAGGAGGGCATTCTCCTCGTCGACCCGGAAGCCCTCTCGCAGCTGCTGGCGCCCGGGTTCGATCAGAAAGAGTGGAAGGCGTTGCCCGCCGTGACGCGCGGCCTGCCGGCTTCGCCAGGTGCGGCGTGCGGCAAGGCGGTGTTTTCATCCGAGACCGCGGTGGAATGGTCGAACCGCGGCGAACCCGTGGTGCTGGTGCGCCGCGAAACGGTGCCGGACGACATTCATGGCATGTGGGTCTCGCAAGGCATCCTGACCGCGACCGGCGGCATGACCTCCCACGCGGCCGTCGTCGGCCGCCAGATGGGCAAGCCGTCGATCGTCGGCGCTGGCGAGCTGCAAATCGACGAGCGCGGCAAGAGCTTCACCGTGAAGGGCCGCACCATCAAGGAAGGCGAGTACGTGGCGTTCGACGGGCTCACCGGCGAGGTGAAGCTGGCGAAGGTGGCGTCTCAGCCGAGCGAGATCCTGCAGGTGGTGGCCGGCAAGTTGAAGCCGGCCGACTCGCCGATCTACCAGCGCTTCAACACGCTGCTCGGGTGGACCGACAAGTTCCGCCGCCTCGGGGTCCGTGCCAATGCGGATCAGCCGGACCAGGCGGAGCTCGCGTACGCGTTCGGCGCCCGCGGCATCGGGCTGTGCCGCACCGAGCACATGTTCTTCGGCGAGGGCCGCATCCCGATCGTGCAGCGGATGATCCTGGCCGACAACGAAGCCGACCGCCGCGCCGCCCTCAACGAGCTGCTGCCGATGCAGCGCGAAGACTTCTACGGCGTGTTCAAGGGCATGAAGGGCACGCCGGTCACGATCCGCACCATCGATCCGCCGCTGCACGAGTTCCTGCCGCGCCGCGAAGACCTCATGGTGGAAATCGCCGTGATGGGCGTCAAGGGCACCAAAGGCAAGGAGCTCGACGACAAGAAGAAGCTGCTGGCACGGGTCGAGCAGCTGCACGAATTCAACCCGATGCTCGGCCACCGCGGTGTTCGCCTCGGCATCACCTATCCCGAGATCACCGAGATGCAGACGCGCGCGATCATGGAAGCGGCCTGCCGCCTGAACAAGGAAGGCCTGAAGGTGGTGCCCGAGATCATGATTCCGCTCGTCGGCGACGTCCGCGAGCTGCGCGATCAGAAGGCGATCGTCGAGCGCGTCGCGCAGGATGTGATCAAGGAGACCGGCGTCAAGATCAAGTACCTGATCGGCACGATGATCGAGGTGCCGCGCGGCGCCATCACCGCCGACGAAGTGGCGAAAGAAGCCGAGTTCTTCTCCTTCGGCACCAACGACCTGACGCAGATGACCTTCGGCTTCTCGCGCGACGACGTCGGCAAGTTCCTGCGCGTGTATCAGGACAAGAAAATCCTCGAGCGGGATCCGTTCCAGACTTTCGACGCGGCCGGCACGGGCCAACTGGTGGCCATGGCGGTGCAGAAGGGCCGGGCCACCCGCAAGGACATCAAGCTGGGGATCTGCGGCGAGCACGGCGGCGATCCGGCCTCGATCCATTTCTTCCACAAGGTCGGGCTCGACTACGTGAGCTGCTCGCCCTACCGCGTGCCAGTGGCGAGACTGGCGGCGGCGCAGGCGGCCCTCAGCGTCAAGGTCGGCGATTGATCCGCTACTTCGTCCACCGAGGTGGCCGCACCGAGCTGCTGGACCACCTCGACCCGGCCCTGCTGTCAGCCGACAGCGGGGCCGTGGTGTGGGCGGATGTCACCGCGCCGGCCGAGGCCGACGGCGTAGTGCTGCGGGAGGCCTTCGGCCTTCACGAGCTGGCGGTGGAGGCGGCGTTCCAGCGCGAAACCAATCCGAAAGTCGAGAGTTACGGACGCTATCTCTACATCGTGCTGCACGGCGTCAACTTCGACGCGACCGAACATACCTTCGACACTCACGAAACGGATTTCTTTGTCGCGTCGAACTTCCTGGTCACCGTGCACGACGGCCAGCGGCGCAGCATCGCGCATGTCACCGAGCTCTGTACGCGCACGGGACACATTCTCGAAGAAGGACCGGTGGCGCTCCTGCACCGGATCGTCGACACCATGGTCGATCACTACCGGCCTGAGCTCGACGAGCTCGAGACGAGGTTGAGCGAGATTGAAGAGCAGGTCATCAAGGAGCCTTCGGACTCACTCACGGGCGACATACTCGCGGTGAAACGCGACATCACCTCGCTGCGCCGCATCGTTCTGCCCCAGCGCGACGTGGTGGGGCGGCTGGCGCGACGCGAGTTCGATCTGATTGGCCAGGAGATGGCGTACCGGTTCCGCGACGATTACGATCAGTTCGCGCGCATGGCCGATGATGCGTTCGTGTTCCAGGACCGGGTGACCGGCATTCTCGACGCGCACCTGGCGAGCGTGTCGATCCGGCTCGCCAGCGTCTCGAAGTTGCTGGCGGTCGTGGCGGTGCTGTTTGGCCCGATGACCGTGATTACCGGGTTGTTCGGCATGAACGTCCCGTTGCCGACCCTGCTGGGACGTCCGGAGTACCAGTTCTGGGAGATCATCGCCGGCATGGCGATTGCGAGTACGGCGTTGTTCGTCTGGTTCCGAAAATCAGGCTGGTGGTAGATGGGCCGCATCACGCGCCTGCCGGTGGACCTCGCCAACCAGATCGCGGCGGGCGAGGTGGTCGAGCGGCCGGCCTCGGTGGTCAAGGAGCTGGTTGAGAACGCGATCGACGCCGGCGCGACGCGGATTGCGATCATCGCCGAATACGGCGGCAAGAAGTTGATCCGGGTCGAGGACGACGGGGTCGGCATGGATCCGGATGATGCGCGGCTGTGTCTCGAGCGGCACGCGACCAGCAAGATCAAGCGCGCCGACGACCTCGGCGCCATCGTCACGCTTGGCTTTCGCGGCGAGGCGCTGCCGTCGATCGCCTCGGTGTC
>JANOZI010000303.1:0-1947 GCA_031429375.1 Acidobacteriota bacterium
CTGGACTTATATCCATTTTTATATAATCATGGCCCACAAGCCTCTCCTCTGGATGGGATCTGCCCGGGTGGCACTGCAGGCGTTCCCTGACCTGGCTAAACGCGAAGCGGGTTACGACCTGTGGTTGATTCAGACTGGAAAGGCTCCGCGAAGCTGGCGTCCGATGCCTGATGTGGGCGAAGGCGTCATCGAGTTGCGGGTTCATTGCGGAACCGATCATCGGGTGTTCTATGTCGCAAAGTTCGACGAAGCCATCTACGTCCTCCATGCGTACGAGAAACGCAGCCAGACGACAAACAAAAACGACCTCGCGATCGGCCGCCGGCGGTACCGCGAAGTCATCGAGAGGCGCGCGACGAAAGCCCGCTAAGCGTACCGATCCAGAGAAGATCATGTTTGAAGAATCGAGCGGCAACGTTTTCCTCGACTTGGGGTTTCCGCCGGCGGAGGCCGAGCATCTCCTGCTGCGCTCAAAGCTCATGAGTGCGGTCGACGATGTGATTACTGAGCGTAAACTTACGCAAGCGCAGGCGGCGCGAGTTTTTGGCGTATCACAACCTCGCGTGTCCGACGTCATCCGGGGCAAGATCGGGCGCTTCACAATCGACGCGCTGGTGGAAATGCTCGCCAGGGCCGGCGTGCGACTCGACATCGTCGCGCGGACGGCGTAAGCGACTGCTCCAAATGAGTCCGCCGAGGCCGCGCAACAGGACTCGCAGCCGGAGGGCGCGATAACGCGACGAGAGGTTGATTTGAGAAAAAGCGGTGAGCTTACGTCGCGCTTCATGAGGCTGGGCCCAACGCTTTTTGCTCAAATCACACCTCTCGTCGCGTAGCGAAGCCGGCTGCTATGGAGCAGTCGCAAGTGCAAGCTCAGGTAGAAGAGCGACCCCTAATCTCGTTGTTCAATAGTGAACAGGATCCCGCAAAAAATCAAAATTGGTGCCAACTTCGTCAAAAGAACTACAATAGGGGTATGCTTCTGACTCCGAAAGATATCGGTGCGCTCGTTGAGCACACAGTTTGGCAGCGCGGCAAGGTGCTCGACGTCACCCCGCCCTACGCCATCGTTCACTTCACTTCCCTCGCCGACACGCCCCAGGGCCCCGAGCGTAAGCTTCGTGAAGACACCCCGCAAATCACCCGGTCGAAGGTCCAGAGCGACCCCGAGTTCGACGCGATTGGCACCGGCGCGTCCAAGCCCAAGAAGTCCAAGGCCAAGGCGAAAGCCAAGGGCCTGGTGCATCACCTGGACGAGGCGATCACCTGGTTCGAGAAGACCTATCCCAAGAAGTTCGAAGACGAGAAGTTCGTCGACGCCGACCTGCGCAACAAGCGCGCGGCGCACGATGTCTACGTCGCCAACTTCGGCGGCAAGAAGGGCCAGGCCATGGTCGACGCCGGCAAGCACGGCGAGATCGCCGACGTGATCGACGCGCTGTTCCGCGCGACGAACATTCCCTCGACGTTCGAAGTGAAGGCCGTGCACAAGGGCCTCAAGAAAAACGAAGACGCCGGCACGCACATTCTAGAGGCGGCAATCCCGTTCATCGAGAAGCCCGACTCCGCCAAGTTCGCGCACCTGTTCGAAACCGTGGCGCAGCTGCCGGCCGACGGCGGCAAGGTGCTGACGTGGCCGAATGTCACGCTGCTGCCGTTCCTGGCCAACCCGAAGAAGTTCATGGCGCTCAAGCCGTCGAACACCGAGCTGATGGCGGCGCGGATGAATTTCGATCTGCGCTACAGCACGACGCCGAACTGGCCCACCTATGAAGCCACGCTCCGCATGAGCAGCTTCCTGCTCGAACGGCTGGCACTGCTTGGCGCCAAGGACATGATCGATGTCCAGGCGTTCATGTGGGTGACACGGGTTCTCACCTAAGGCCGATCGCGCACGCTTCGGCCCCTACGAAATCCTCAGTCCGCTCGGCGCCGGCGGCATTGGCG
>JANOZI010000304.1:0-5499 GCA_031429375.1 Acidobacteriota bacterium
CGACGGTGGGCGGTGTTGATGGTCGGCAGCAGGGTCGGCGTGTCGTTCAACGAGCGGGGAAACCGCCGGCGTAACCGCCGCGCCAGGGGCCCGGCGGCGAAGAAGGTCGTGCCGGACTCCGCCAGCAGATGGTTGAACACCTTGACCCGGACGTGCGGCGCGGCCGGACTGTCGCTGATCACGACGTCCAGCGCGTGCACGGCGAGCTGCGCCACCAGCTGATCGGGATGGTCCTCCCGGCACGTCAAATGGATTGCCTCGGGTCCGTCAACGACGGGCCGCAACAGGCGATACGCGATCAGCTTCGGCACCGCATTGGCCACCCCCACCGCGAACGGCAGCGCGCGCCCCGATGGCCGGCCCTTCAACGCATCCTGCAGCTCGCGACCTGCGGTGAAAATCTCGTCCGCGTAGCGATAGACGACGCGACCGACTTCGGTGAGCACGAGCGTGCGCCCCTGCCGTTCCAGCAGACGCTCGTCCATCGCCCCCTCCAGCATCTTGACCTGTGCGCTGACGGTCGGCTGCGACAGCCGCAGCTTCGCCGCGGCCTTCGAGACGCCGCCCTCGCGCACGACGGTCCAGAAGTAGAGCAGATGGTGGTAGTTCAGCCAGTCCATGTCTTTGTGGAGCGTATCAACGAATTCGCAAGTACGAGCATCGTCGCTCGGACCACGTTCTGGGGCCGTTCCTACGGAACGGCCGCTTTCACTCTCGAACCAACACTCCACTAGATAGTAAAACTCTATTGAAAGGTTCACAACTATCTATTTGTCTATAACTATGCCGAGGCCTACTCTGCACCGTGTGGTTAAAAAATGATCAGACAGATCAGGAGGGCGTGATGGTGTACTTTCCGAGAGTCGACGAGCCAGTAGCGGCTGAGAGGCCGGGGCCCGCAGCCGGGTGGACCGCACCCATCAAGAACTGCGAAGACCCTGATACCCCCGGGAGATTCACGCTCGTGGAGTTGGGCCGGCTTTGGGGCTGGCCAGCGCCTGAGTGCCGGGAACTGATTGGCAAGCTCGTGGAGCGTGGCCACATGGCGGAGACGCCGGACGGTCTTTACTACTGGGTTGGGCTGCGTCAGGTCCGTCGCGACACGGGACGACCATGCGCATCGTGATTCGCAAGACGGCCGGGCTGCCGCGATCACTCGCGCGGCTGGCGCGCCGTCGTCTTGAGTTCGCGCTGGGACGATTCGGCACCCACGTCAGGTCACTGACTGTCCGCATGACGGATCTGAACGGGCCGCGCGGCGGGGTGGACAAACACTGCCTGGTCGCGATCCGGCTGACGTCACCGCCGCGGCTCGTCGTCATCCAGGACACCGACGTCGAGGCTGAGGTGGCGATCGCGCGCGTCGTTGAACGGGCCGCGCGCGTCGTCGCCGGCGCCGTCCACAGGCTGGCAGACTGGCGACCGACGAATCGGGGTGTTTGACACGGTCCTGAGCCCGCCCGTTCTGTCGTTCGCACTGGGCGCGGCGGCGACGTCTGTCCGGTCGGACCCTGGTTTCAGCGGCGATCGCCAGGTTCCTGTCGCTCGACCTGATGTTCGCGAGGTCGTTCGCTGGTTGTGGCGCTGCTGGCCTGATACATAGATAAAACCGACTGATTGAGATCGTATTTTCTCTTTGTGTATGGGAGTGTGAGCCCCGTACGCTGTGCTGATGATTGGAATGTACGCCGGCTTCATCGTCCTGGTGTTGCTGCTCCTGGCCCTCGACCTGGGGGTGTTCCACCGGACGGCGCACGTCGTGGCGGTGCGGGAGGCGCTGAAGTGGTCGGCCTTCTGGATCGGCCTTGGCCTGGCCTTTGCGGTGTTCATCTACTTCGGCTACGAACACCACTGGCTGGGCCTCGGCCTGACCCCCGACGTCATGACCGTCGCCCCGAAGACCGTGGCAGGACTGGGGCTCGTCTACAACGAAGGCACGAGTGCGACGGTCAAGTACCTCACTGGCTACCTCGTCGAAAAGTCACTCGCCGTCGACAACATCTTCGTCATCGCGATGTTGTTCGGCTTCTTTGCGGTCCCCGCCATCTACCAGCATCGAGTGCTGTTCTGGGGAATCATCGGCGCGCTCGTCATGCGCGGCGCCATGATCGCGGTGGGTGCTCAGCTCATTCAGCGCGTCACGTGGATCATCTACGTGTTCGGCGCCTTCCTGATCGCCACCGGCATCAAGATGCTGTTGCTGAAGGTGGGGCCGACGGACCCAAACCAAAACTTCGTGGTCCGGCTGATGCGGCGGTTCTTCTCGGTGACCGAGCGCTTTCACGGGCCGCACTTTTTCGTGCGCGCGGGCTCGCCAGCCTCACATGTGGCGGCCACGCCCGGCGCCGCCCTGGCGACCGACCAGGTGGTGAATGCGGCGCGCCCGGGAACGGTGCTGGCGACCCCACTCTTCCTGGCTCTGGTCATGGTCGAGTTCACCGACCTGATCTTCGCCGTCGATTCGATCCCGGCCATCTTCGCCATCACGGGCGACCCGTTTCTGGTGTTTACGAGCAACGTGTTCGCGATCCTCGGGCTGCGCAGCCTCTACTTCGCCCTGGCCGGGATGATCGACACGTTCCGCTACCTGAAGGTGTCGCTCGCCCTCGTGCTCATGGTCGTCGGAGCCAAGATGATGACCCACGCCTGGCTCAAGTCCGTGGCAGGCGCGCACTTCAATCTCTACCTCCTCGCCGTGGTGCTGCTGATCCTGGCCGGGGGCGTCGTGGCCTCGCTCCTGTTCTCGAGGCGGGAGCCGCCGGGGGCGAGCCACCAGGCCGAGTAAGACTCTCCACAACCCTGCGCCGCCGCCGCGCCAGATACGAGCCCCGATTCTTAATCGGGCAATGGCGATGGATCTCATCATGTTGCTCCTTGCCCCTTGCGGTCACCCTGACGCAATCGAGCGTGCCAGAGGGTCGCAATTGAAAGGCGTCCTGTCGGAAGGTGATCTCGGCGGGACGAAACTTCCGAAAGCGCTGGGGAAGTCGACGGTCGGGGATCTGATGACCAGCCCGGTGGTGACGGTCACCACCCGGACACCGCTCCGGCGCGCCGCGTCGCTCATGAAGGGGCGATCGGTCGGGTGGCTCGTGGTGACGTCGGCGAATGGGAAAGTGGCCGGCATCGTCACCGTGTCTGACCTGCTGGAGCGGCTCGCGCGTGTGCCCGAGCATCGTTCGAACTGCGATCTCCGCCGCGCCAGGGGTGAGCAGGAGCGGAACGAGGAGTGACGTCTCGAGGGCGCACAGCCTTTCGGACGGTGCGCCGCCTCGCTCAACGCGACGCGCAGGTGCGCGCCGGCCAGCGGAGGCTCCGCGCCGGGTTGTGGTCCTGCTTCTGGCGCGGCGACCTCCCAACCATCCTGACGCCCCGGTCATCTACTCGCTGGCGATCCCGTTTGTCCTGTTGGACGCCTGGGTCACCCTCTACCAGGCCATCTGTTTTCGCGCGTGGGGCATACGGCCGGTCCGCCGCCGGGCGTTCATGGTGATTGATCGTCACAAGCTGGCGTATCTCAACAGGATCGAAAAGGTCCACTGCCTGTCTTGCAGCTACGTCAACGGGTTGATTGGGTACGTGCGCGAGGTCGCCGCGCGCACCGAGCAGTACTGGTGCCCCATTCAGCACGCGCGCCGCGTCCGGCACCCTCACCACCGCTACCCGGCATTCGCGGACTACGGCGATGCGCCCGCGTATCGTCGCGGCCTCTCGGCGTTTCGGAGCCAACTCAAGAGATAATCGCTCTCAATGAGCGAAACGCATCAGGAACGCGCGTTCCAGTCGGGACGGGTGGCGGAGGCGCGCTGGCGCGCCGTCATCGACTCGGCCGTCGACGGCATCGTCGTCATCGATTCGAAAGGGCTCATCGAGGCCTTCAACCCGGCGGCGCAGCGGTTGTTCGGCTACAGCGAAGAAGAGGTGCTCGGGCGCAATGTCAGCGTCCTGATGCCCGAGCCGGATCGCACCAGGCACGACGGGTACGTCCGCCGCCACCTCGAATCCGGTGAGCGACGAATTATCGGCATTGGCCGCGATGTGACCGGCCTGCGGCGCGACGGTCAGACCTTCCCATTACACCTGTCGGTCGGCGCGCTGGAAATCGACGGGGAGAAGCACTTCACCGGCATCCTGCATGACTTGTCGAGCCGCGCCGCGCTCGAGGAGCGCCTGCGCGAGTCAACCGCGCTCGCGCGGCTGGGCGAAATGGCGGCGGTCATTGCGCACGAGGTGAAGAACCCCATTGCGGCCGTACGCGGCGCGATCCAGGTGATCGGCGGACGTTTGCCCGCCGGCACCGGCGACGCCGCCATCGTCAAGGAGATCATCGCGCGGCTCGACGGCCTGAACGACCTGGTCCAGGACCTGCTGGTGTTCGCCCTGCCGCACAAGCCGAAGTTCATCGCGACCGACTTGCGCGCACTGCTGGCCACCGTCGTGACGTTGTTGAAACGAGACGCCGCGATGGCCGATCTCGAGATCGCAATCAGCGGCGAAGGTCCGCCCCTTCCCGTGGACCCCAACCTCATCAAAATAGTGTTCCAGAATCTGCTGATCAACTCCGCGCAGGCCATGCACGCCCGAGGCGTCGTGCATGTGACGCTTGGTGCGGCCGACGGACGCCACAGCGTTGAGATCGCCGATCGGGGGCCCGGCATCCCCGCCGAGATCCGCGCCGCGCTCTTCCGTCCATTCAAGACAACCAAAGCCCGAGGCACCGGCCTCGGCATGGCCACGGCGAAGCGGCTGGTCGACTTGCACGGTGGACGCATTGCGGTGGAATCTCCGGTCGGCGGGGGGACGATCGTGACGGTCGATCTCCCGTCCGAGGGTCTGACGGCTGAAGCTAGTCAGGTTTCTCGAGCTTAAACTTCTCGATGCGATACCGGATCTGGCTGCCGCGCGCGCAGTGACTGCACTTCGCGCCGCAAGTGCGTCGGTTCGAGGGCCTTCTCCACCAGCAGCATGACTTTCGTCGAGATCGAAGGGTTTGTTGACATCAAGCGGCGGCAGCTCCCATGGCCCCAAGCACCATGCGGCTCAGCTCGCCAAGCTCGAACGGCTTGGTCAAGACGCCATGGGCGCCCAGCTCGACGGCCTGAGTCACGATCTCCGGGGTGCCGTACGCCGTCATCAGGACCACGGTGGCCGCGGGCCGCAGCTGACGGATGGTCGCCAGTAGCGACAGGTCGTTCACGTCAGGCAGGCGCAGGTCAAGGACGATGACGTCGAAGGGTACGGCGGCGGTGGTGATCGCAAGAAGCGCCGACGCGGCGTCGCTCGCTTCCTCGACAGCAAGGCCCAGGACCGCGAGCGTCTCGGTGACCGACCAGCGGATCAGCGGCTCGTCGTCCACCACGAGCACACGCAGTGGGGTTTTTTCCGCGGCCGACTCGGGAATCTCCCGCGCCGTCTTCGACGGCAGCCCGGAAACACCGGGGTACGGCCTCTCGATTGTGCAGGAGATGTTGGTCATACCAGGCTGGATATCAAGAACCG
>JANOZI010000305.1:0-1996 GCA_031429375.1 Acidobacteriota bacterium
CCCACGCCGCGCCATCACGCTCACGGCTGCCAGCATGACCACGCCAACCGCCAGCCACGCCCCGCGTGAGTAAAGGAACGTGAGCTCGGCCAGGTTGACGACAATGAGAATAGCGGTGACCAGGAACATGGGCTTGCTGCCGGTCGTTTGGAGCGCCGCCACCAGCAGCCCGAACTGAAGCGCCGCGAGCATGCCCAACTCGGGGTACCCGCCCCAGCCTTCGGGCGCCGGGTAGACTTTGGGCCGGGTCGACAGCCCCATCTCCGCGTGATAGGCGAGGGCGATCGCCATGAGCAGCGCGATCGACGCAATCAGGAGAAGCAGGATTCCGTGAGCGAGGTGCGGCGCCCTTCGCGCAATCACGACCGTGGCGTAGAACATCCCGATGTTGCCGGCGAGCGACAGCACCGCGACCGATGTGTTGTGTGGGTTGGTGATCGTTGTGGACGCGATCGCCACGAACACCAGGTAGAGCGCCAGCACGGGGTCGATTGCAGTGGACGGCCAATGACCGGCGAGCAGATCCGGCACCCAGATGATGGCCGACGCGAGCAGGCAGAGGGCGGTCAAGGAGTACGGGAGGCCAACCCCCAGGGGGTCGGGCACCTCGGCCGGACTGACGACCAGCACCATCCAGGTAAAAAAGGCTGCCAGCTGTAGAGCCAACTGACGCTACCGTCCGCTGAGCCGCTTCAAGGACCGTCTCGCAAACCAGAACCAGCTCTTTTCTCGGGCGTGCGCCAGCTCCGCTCGGGCTTCGACCAGCTCCTGCGTGGTTCGCGACAGCACCGCCTGCTCTGCCAGGGCCAACCCGCGCAAATGGTTCCGCTCGATCACGACCTTTGAAAAGCTGCGCTCGTAGTCGGCGACGATGCGGTGCGGCGGATCGGTGCGGTGTCGAAAGCGGACCGCCCAGGGGGCCACGAAGGACGCGTCGAAGTCCACGTCGCGATAAAAGTCGTGGCGGGCAAACCACGTGGCCCAGTATTCGGGCGGCTGCGTGTTGAGGTGCGTCGGCTCGCCGTAATGGTCCGGCGACGACGAGAACAGGATGTCGCGGCTGTGCGCGCACAAGTTCGCAATCGCCGTCTCGCCGTCGGCGGCCGTCAGGTGCTCAAGCACTTCGAAGCAGACAATCAGATCGTACTGTTCGCGGAGCGGTTCGGTGACCGACGCCTGCCGGCAGAACGGTTTGACGGGTTCGTAGACCTGCTCGATTGCGAACGCGGAGAAGTCGAGGCCGAACGCGTCGATGCCTTTCGCCCGCAGGGTCTCGACGAGCAGGCCGAGCGCGCATCCCGCATCGAGCACCCGCGCCGGGCGGATGTCGGCGGCGATCCGATCGGCGATGCCGCTGAAGAACGTGAGCCACTCGGCGCTGCGCTGGTAAGGCCGCCCGCCGTAGCGTGCGAAGTAGCACGCGTCGTAGGTGCGGCCGTCGACGACAGGACCGGCGTCGCGGAGATCGGATTCATTCGGCATGCTGATGTGGCCGGCGAGCCGCAGTATATCTGAACCGCCAGCGCGTCATGGGCCGCGCGCACCTGGGGTACACTTCGATTCTCATAGAGAGATACGTAGAGGCGGGACTTTAGTCCCGCCTGGCGGGCGGGTCTGAAGACGCGCCGCTACGTACGTTTTTTCAGCAACCTGCAAGGCTAGGAAGGCTCCTCGAGTGAAGCCACGAATACACCACGCCGCAACCGCGTTGTTCGTCTGCGTGGGACTTGCCGTTGAGGTGTATTTTCTGGGTTTCCATCACGCCGCACGCGTCGAGTCCAGGGGCGAGCACCACGTGGCCTTGAATGAATTCGGTGCGGGCCTGCCGCTGACGGAAACCTTCACCATGCAGAACAACGGATTCAAGGGAATCCGGCTCCGCCTCGCTGCAACCGAACCTGCCGATGTGACCTTCACCTGGCGGCTCTCCGAAACGGGACCGCCGGCCGTGCCGATCATCGAGAACCGCGAGGAGGTCCGCCGCATTTCGGGCGAC
>JANOZI010000306.1:0-10508 GCA_031429375.1 Acidobacteriota bacterium
GTCCGATCTGGACGGCAACGTCGTTCGCGAAACCGGCCTCGCGGCCGGGTGGGTGGACTTCAAGGTGTGCTCCGTCGACGACACCTGGTCCGGCCTCGCATTCAAACGCAGACGGTAGCCAAGATGCGCCAGGGTATTGCCGTTCGTCCTTGTTGGTCCACGCGTTAGGCATGCTCGCCTCCTCCAACACTCGATGCAGGATGTAGTCCACCCGCTAAGAATGGTCCGCTAAGTTGGGGTCAGGCCTCGAAAATTAGCGACACCTTGACCGGCCGACGCGCGCGAGGCACCATGTGGCACTTGCCCGCCATGGCTTCAGTGAAGGCTGGGCGACCAGGAGGGCTAAAACTGATGCACACCGCCAAGGCCGGTCGAAATGACGCTTGCCCCTGCGGCAGCGGCAAGAAATACAAGAAATGCTGCGAGCTGAAAACGCAGAAGGCGCGCGGCAATACGATGATGCTGGTCGTGGTTGCCGCGTTGGTGATCGCCGGCCTCGCCGTCGGCATTTCGTCGTTCACCAGCCAACGCGATGCGGCGCGGCCCGGCGGCGTCTGGTCACCTGAGCACGGGCATTACCACTGATTTCAGTGGCTTGGGGCTTGGGGCTTGAGGGACTTGAAACACGTGGCGGGCTCGGGCCGCTCATTGGAAGGATTCACGTCGAGCTGAGCGGTAAAGGCGGTATGCTGAGAGCGTCAACGCTTTCCTGAGCCCTGCAGCCACTTCCGGCCACCAGCCCTCACCAAAGCCTGTGCGGAGGCCCGTGAAGAACTTCGAATTCCTGAGCAACCCGGCCACCATGAAAAGCTCAGGGCAGCCGGTACCCATACCTACCGCATGTCCGTCATGCAGATCTTCAGCGATTGCGACCGCCGCAAAACGCCCGAACCCCGAGAGCTACTGGCGCTGCTCGAGCTGCGGAGAAGTGTGGAACAACGCGCGGCGTCAGACGCCGCGCTATGTTGTTCGGTGATCAGCGAACGGCCGGTTTAGACGACCTTGACGTTCTCGCCGCGGGGACCCTTGGGGCCCTGGCCCTTTTCGAACGTGACGTTCTGGCCTTCGCGCAGTTCGTCGAAACGGGTTTCGGCGCAAGCCGAATTGTGGAAGAAGTACTCGTTACCGTCACTGGCCAGGATGAAACCGAAGCCCTTGTCGCTGACGAGACGCTTGATAGTGCCGCTCATTGGTGCCATTGCTAACTCCGAAAATATCCATGTAGTCGATTGGGAGAACGGAGGGTCTAGGAGAGACCAGCGTTGCCCTAAGGCCGTCGGCGCTGGATAGACGCAGGCAGGCTCACGAAACGAACGAACTACAGTATACAACGTTTGTCTCGGTTCGCATCTCCAAGCCAAAAGCTGAGCAATCCGGCCATTTCTGAACATGTTCAAGTTTAGATTGACCGGATCCGCGGGCTTCGATAGTCTTTGAACATGTTCAAACACACCGCCGTTCGGGCGGTCCCACAGCGCGCGGCCAGCGAGCAAACCCGCCAACAAATCCTCCACACGGCCCTCGCGCTGTTTCGCGAGCGCGGGCTCGACGCCACGACCATGCGCGACATCGCCACCGGCGCGGGCCTGGCGCTCGGCGCGGCCTACTACTACTTCAAGGGCAAAGAGGCCATCGTCGGGGCCTACTACGACTACGTGCAGCAAGAGCATCGGGTGCGCGCGCGGGCGGCCTTCGAACAGTCCGGCACCCTGCGCGATCGGCTGCGCGCCGCGCTTCACACCAAGATCGACATCATGAAGGACGACCAACGGCTGCTCCGCGCACTGTTCCGGTTCGGCGGCGATCCGGATCATCCGTTGTCGTGGTTCGGTCCGGCGTCACGCGAGCAACGTCGCTTGAGCGTCGAGGTGTTCGCAGAGGCGATCGCCAAGGAGAAGCTGCCCGCTGATGTGCTCGAGGTAGCGCCCCTGCTGCTGTGGACCTTGCACATGGGGATCCTTCTCTATTTCTTGTATGACGACTCGCCGTCGCATCGCCGCACGCGCAAGCTGATCGACGCGGCCGTGGATTTTGTGATTGATGCCAAGCGAGCCGCCACGTTGCCGCTGATGCGCCCGCTACGCAAGCGCGTGCTCAACGTTCTGCGTGACGCCGGCTTGATCCCCGAAACGCCGGAAGCCCGCGCGTGACAGCTTCTCGAACCGAACCGAGGAGTGCGTCCGGCGCCGAGCCTCGCAGGATCGCCTGCCGGAGCGCATCGTCATGAAGGTTGTGATCGCCGGCGGCTCGGGACAGGCCGGCGCCATTCTGTGTCGCGCCTTTCACCGCGACGAACACGAAGTGGTGGTCGCGAGCCGGCGGCGATCGATGCGCCGTGGCGCGTGGTGCATTGGGATGGCGGGACCTTCGACGAGTGGGCGAACGAGATCGACGGCTGCGACGCGGTGGTCAACCTCGCCGGCCGCTCGCGCCCACTAACGCCGGAAACACATGTCGCCCGTTCGCATCCAGCGGCAGGGGTTCCACCCAGTGCACCGCCGTCATCGGCAACTCCGCATAGAGATGCGGAAAAAGATCGCCGCCACGCGAGGGTTCCCAGAGCAGCTGCGGCCCAAGGTCGACGACCGACACCGCCACGATCACTAAGCCGGTCAGGCCGGCGAAATGCTTCGCCGCGGTGTCGCGCACCTGCCGCGCGGTCGAACAGTGGATGAAGCCATCTGCGATATCAATCGGCGAACCGGCGAAACTGCCCTTCGCAGCGGCCTCGCGCCAGAGGCGCTCCGGCACAATCTTGTAAATCGTCTCGGTCATGCGCAATCACGCCTTCACGCGCGGGCGGGTCGCCGGATCCAATTTCGGCGGACGGTGGCCGCGCGGCCGTATGCCTGCTGTCAGCACTTCGTAGTCGAGCTCTTCGCCGGAGTCTACACAGCGAAGCAGCAACCCGCCCCGGCTCATGTCGCCCCGGCCGATGAACGACGTCGGATAACAGAGGCGGTCGCCCAGCATCGGCCGCAGCACGTCGACATATTTCCCGGACGCCACGCTGCCGAGCAACACCACTCGCGCACGACCCGGCAGCCGCAATGCCAGTGTCGCGACGTCGCGCTCGAGCGGCGCGCGATATCGGGCGTCGTCTTCGCTCACGTCAACCGACGCGAATTCACGAATCACATCTCCGGAGACGAGCTCGGCCGGCGACATCAAGCCGCGCGTCGGCGTGATGATCATCACCGGCTCGATGCCCAGCCCGAACGCAGTGCCAAACCGCCGCGCGTAATTGAGCTTGCCCCTGAAATACAAGCCGCTGAAAAAGGCGAAGGCGCTGCCGAGATCGAGTTGGCCCTCGACCAGCTTCTTCGCCAATGGCAATTCCGAACCGGGCCGGAGCGCGATGGCGGCGCGGCGGCCGCCGCAATAGGCTGGAGAAAGAAGAAACACCGTCATGGCCTTCGGTCATTGTCGATCGAAATCGACAACGACCGAAAGCGACGGCCGATCAGCGCGGCTAGGCGCGCGCGCGATTACGCAGTTGCACGTAACCGAGGAATAAGAGGCCGAGCAACATCACGATGACGAAGGCCGGCGGCAAGGCCGGTACCCCGGCCAGCATCACAATCTGGAAGCTGCGCTCGACGAAACATCCGTTGGCGTCGGTCCCTCGTATCGTGAAGGTCATGGAAAGCGGGCTCGTTGGGGTTCCAGAGATCAGTCCGGTTGGGGACAGCGTCAGCCCGGCCGGCAGCAGATCCCCCGCAGTTCTCGTGAAGGTAACCGCGGTGAGGGCGCCGAGCGCCGTGATCTGCTGGCTGTATGCCACGCCGACGACGCCGTTAGCCAGCGTCGTGGGGTCCAGCGTGATCACTGGGCATCCTGCAGCCGGTGGCGTACCGCCGGCAATGATGGTCACAGTGTAGGTGATCGACCTGCTACACCCGACTGCGTCGGTGACCGTGATGGTGAACGTCTGGGGTACCGCCTCGGTTGGCGTCCCCGACAGCAAGCCACCCGACGTGAGGGTCAAGCCCGCCGGCAGCGTGCCGGGTGGCACGGTGAAGGTGTACGGCGCCGTGCCGTTACTCCCCGTCAGCGTGGCGCTGTAAAAAACGCCCACCACGCCGTTGGGCAAGACCGTCGGCAACAGCACCGTCGGACAGGAAGCAGCGATAATGGTATTGGTGATCGTGCAGACGCCGCCCAGCGCCACACCCGCGCAAGCCGCCTGGTTCGCGGTGTAACCGGCGGGCACCGTCTCGGTTGCCGTGCAGGTCGCCCCCGCCAGGCTCGCGCCGCCCACGCTGAACACCGCCGGTGCCGCCTCCGAAAAGGTCAGCGGCGTCGTGGTCACCGTACCGGAAGTACAGGTGAGGCCGACCGGCACGGACGCGGGATTGTTCGGGATGAAGTCCTTGTTGACCGTGACCGTCCCCGGCCGGGCGCACCCCGCGAAGGTCATCGGCACCGGGTCAGTCAGGGTCACGTTGGTCGACGCCATGGCTCGGCCGACCCAGTTCGTTCGGGTCATCGTGACGGCGGCTCCCGAGAGGAGGGTGCCGTTGAAGGTCGCATCCGTGAGCGTCGCGGCCGCGGAGGTCTTCCAAAACACGTTGCACGCCAGCGCGGCGCCGCCCATGACCACCGAGCCGCCGGTGATCGTGAGGGCGCCCGGCGCGCTCGTCCCGACCCTGAAGATCCACACATCGCTCGCGCTCCCGCTGAGCGTAATGGTGACGCCCGCGCCGATCGTGGTCCCGGCAGCGGAGCAATAGACTCCGGGCGGGAGCACGGTCGAGACGATCGGAATGACGCCCGTGCACACCGGGTTCTGCACATCGATCGCGGCTAACGCGGAGTTGAAGGCCGTGACAACCCCACCGCCGACCGGAGCCACGATCGGCCCCGTAATCGTGCATGGGGGAGCGTTAGTGATCCCCCCGGCGAAGGTGGTGCCCACCTGTCCGTTGATGCCGATTCCAGGTCCCGTATCGGAGCAGGTCACAGTCCCGATGACCGGGACGGCGTTGGCCCCCAGGACGGCGAAGGGCGCCGCGGCGCCGAGATCTGGCGAGACGGGGACCTGCGCCAATGCCGGAGAAGCCCCGTAAAGAAGCGCGGCGAATCCCAGGCATGTCGCCCGGGCCAAGCAGTTGCGATTCACGATTCGATCTCGCTTTCCGGTTCTGAGAACCATCAGCCGACGAATCTACATGCCGCCGATGAGCCGGGCTGTTCAATTTTGAACAGTGCCGAAGTCCTTCCCGCGGTACCGTGCCAGCACGGATGACAACCCACGAACAGCCGGTGCTCTACTCGGTCGACCTCAATGGGTGCGCCGCGATTCCCACGCTCGCGCCCGAAAGCGTCACCGCGGCGTTCGTCGACGCGCTGCAGAGTGCCGGCGCGACCGTCGTGCAAACGATGTCGCACAACTTTCCCGGCGCGGGCCTGACGTGCGTGCTGATTCTCTCGGAGTCGCACGCGGTCCTTCACACCTGGCCCGAGACCGCGACGGTCAACATCGACATCTTCTCGTGCTCGACCAGGCTCAAGAGCCTGGCGGCAATCGAAGCACTCGGCCGTTCCTTCGGCGCCACCACCATGTCCGTGCAGGAGATTCCTCGTGCTGACGGGCACCTCCCTTCGTCCCAATCACGCGCTTGAGTTCGGGCTCCGGGCCGTGGCCTGGAGCCTCGGGCTCTTCGGCCTGCTGCGCCTGGGCTGGATCGAAACGCACGTCGTGCTGCCGGCCACCGTGCTGCAGGGCGGCGTTGCGATTCAGCTGTTCGGCACGCCGGTGTTACCCGTCGCCGTCACGCTGGCCTGCAGCGGCGCCGACGCGCTGGCGCTCTGTCTTGGCGCGGTCCTCGCCTACCCGGTTCGGTGGTCGTCGCGTCTGGCCGCCGCCGCCGGTGGGGTCGCGCTGATTCTCGCGATCAATACGTTGCGGATCGGCACGCTGGGACTCGCGGCCTCATCACCCGGCTGGTTCAACACGCTTCACGTGTATGTCTGGCCGGCGCTCCTGACGCTCGCCGTCGCGGGCTACGTGTTTGCGTGGATGCGCGCCGCCGATCGCCAGGCTGGAGTCACCCTCGCCAGGGTCCCACAGCCATCACGACGATTCATCGCGCTGACGCTGGCGTTTGTCGTGGTGTTCGCCCTCTGTTCTCCGCTCTACCTGGAGAGTTCCGCCGTGCTGGCCGTGGCCGGCTTCATCGCGAGCGCGGCGGCGATCATCCTCGGCTCCGCCGGCCTCACGGCGCACGCCACGGCCAATGCGTTGTGGACGCCGACGGGCGGCTTTCTCGTCACGCAGGAATGCATCTCCACACCGTTGATTCCGGTTTACGTCGCAGCGGTGTGCGCCTACTCCCAGCGCCCGCGACAGTTGTTCTTCGGCGTGATCGCCACTCTGCCGCTGTTCACGACGCTTGGCATTCTGCGGTTGCTGTTGGTGGCACTGCCAGGCGTTGTAGGTTCGCCGCTGTTCTTCGTGCACGCGTTCTACCAGCTGATCTTCGGCGTCGTCGTGGTGGTCGTCGCTGCGGTGTGGCGTCACGGCCGCCCACGCGCAACCCGGTACGCGCTGGCCGGCGTGATCGCGGGCATGGCGTTCATCTACTTGATCGGGCCGCTGTATACAGACCTGGTGATTGGCCGGTCGGCACCGCTCGATGATCCCCAAGGCGCGATCGCGTTCCTGCCGGGGTTCCAGGCAGGACTCTACCTGGCGCTGTCGATTGCGGCATTCAGCTCGATCGACTGGAAGCCGCTCGTGGCGGGCTTTGCGGTACTCGCGCTGACGCAGGCCACGGGGGTGCTCCTGCTCCAGACGATCGCGGAATCAGGGGTCTCGGCGCATGTCCGCGACATTCGCGGCTGGGCCGTAGCGGGACCGGTGTTGATTGCCGCAGTGGTTGCCAATGTTGCGCGCGCGCGTCGTTGAAGCCGCCGGCGTGTTCGCGCTGGCCACGCTGGTGACCGTCGTCATTGCCGCGCCGGTCCTGCGCGCGCCATCCGAGCGGGTGTTCGGCATGGAAATCGTCGGGCGGCATTACGATCCGTTCGTGGTCATGGCACAGATGGCCGCACCGTTGAGGGCGAGCATCTACTCGCAGCCGGTCACGGACCTCCCGGGGGCGTTACTGGCGCGGCTGTCCGGACCGGTCGCCGGATACAACTGGCTCGTGCTCCTGAGTTTCCCGCTGTCGGCCGTCGCGGCGTACTTGCTGGCTCGCTACCTCGCGCTCTCAAGGGCCGCCGCTCTGCTCGCCGCCATGGCATTTGCGTTTTCGCCTTTTCACATTGCGCACGCGGCTTATCATCCCCACGTTGCGCAAATTCAGTGGATTCCCCTCTATCTGCTCGCGCTGTTTTATTGTCTCGACCGGGCGACACCGGCGGCGATTGCGCTGTTGGGCGGCGCGACAATCGCGGTCACGCTCTCGAACTTCTACGGCGGCTTGATCGCCGCGGTGGTGACCCCGATTGCCGTGGCCGGGTACTGGGTCGTGTCGCGCACCAACGGCACGCGATCGATGCGGCGGCTGGTCGTCACCGTTTCGAGTCTCGCGGTGCTGGCCGCCGGCGGCCTGGCCTATCTGTCGTACGCCGCACGTGTTGTCGTTGACGATCGAACCGCCTTCGCGTTTGCCCGCAACGACCTGTTCCGCTACAGCTCGAAATGGTGGAGCTACCTCGTGCCGCCGGTGGAGAATCCGCTGCTCGGCGCGACCGCGCTTCGCATCTGGGACGGCGCCGGCGTGCGCGAGGGACTGCTCGAACAGCAAGTGAGCCTGGGCGCCGGCCTGGTGGCGCTGGCCGCGATCGGCGCGCTGGGATGGTTCAGCCGGCATCGGGAGCGGCCGTCGGCGACGCGCGTGCCGATCCTGGTGATCGTGGCGGTCGCCGCGCTCGTCTGCTCCCTGTCGCCCGAGCGGACCATCGGCGGGATGACATTCGTGCGGCCGTCGGCGTGGTTGTACGACGTGATGCCGATGTTCCGATCGTATGCGCGGTTCGGCGTCGTGGTGCAATTGATGACGGCGCTGCTGGCCGGCATCGGCGTCGATCGATTGCGCCGGGCCGGCACCCGTCGCGCGCAATGGGCGGCCGTGGCGCTGGTCGTGCTGGTAACAGTCGAGTACGCGGTCAGCCCATCCGCCATGTCACGAGACGTGCTGCCGACCACGGCGCACCGCTGGGTGGCGCAACAGCCTGATCACTGGCAGGTCCTCGATTGCACGCCGCTCACGTCCGAATCGGAGTCGGTGCAATGGCTCACGGCCGGCCGCATCACGATGCTCGGTGGCGCGATCGACGACTGCGGCGACGGACACCTGCCTGAAAAACTGGCCGCCAACGGTTATACGCACCTGATCGAGCGGCAACCCGCCGGTGATGCCGGGCCGGCGCGCGAGGGCCTCGAGATCGCCGCGCGCTTCGACGATGGCCGGGTCTTCACGGTGATCGCCAAGACCCCGGTGATCTACACCGCAACGATGACGGGCTTCCATCGGCGCGAGCGAGATGCGGGGTGGGCCTGGCGATGGATGGGAGGCGATGGCACCTGGACGATCGTCAATACCAGTAGCGCGACCGTGGTCGCCACGCTGCATCTCGAACTGTCGGCCTTTCATTTTGCGCGAGGCCTGGACGTGCGGCTCGACGGCGGCGCCGTTCAGTCGCTTCGCGTCGAGACGCCGCGGCGCGTTTACGAGCTCGGCCCGCTGGTCGTGTCACCGGGCCGTCACCAGCTGGTCTTCCATCCCACCGAAGAGCCGACGGTCGCAAGCGCGGTGATCGAGAACAGGGACCCGCGGCGATTGTCGTTCGCGATCGGGGCGTGGCAGTGGAGCGTTCAAGGAGCGCAGCCATGACGCCGGCCGCCTATCGCGAGTTCTGGGCCGGCGTCGGCGAAGACTTCCCGGATCTGGGCGGAGCGGTGTCGACGGAGTATTACGCCGACAACGAACGGCGCCTCTTCGCCGAGCACTTCCCTCCGCTCGAGGGGCTGAAAATTCTCAAGACGGATCTCTGGGACGAAGCCAAGAACACGCGCATCCTCGCATGGGCGAGCCGCCGCGGCGCCCGCGCCTATGGCATCGACATCTCAAAGCCCACGGTGATCCAGGCCGGCGCGGCGTTCGGGCGCGGCCCGGCTGCGCTGCTGGGCGCGGTCGGTGATGTGCGTGAGTTGCCGTTCCGCGACGACAGCTTCGATGCGATCTATTCGATGGGCACCATCGAGCACTTCGATGAAACCGTGCGCGCCGTCGAAGAGATGGCGCGCGTGCTCAAGCCCGGTGGCCGCGCCATCATCGGCGTGCCGAACCGCTACGACCCGTTTCTGCGGCCGCTGCTGGCAACTGTGCTGCAGGCGATCGGGATGTACGGATATGGTTACGAGAAATCGTACTCGCGGCGCGGGCTGAGGGTGATGCTCGAACGCGCCGGGCTCGAGGTCGTTGCGGAAACCGCCATCCTCTTCATTCCGGGGTGGTTGAGGATGCTCGACCTGGCGTGTCATGCATGGTGCCGGCCGCTCGCGACGGTCACCGGCGCGATGGTCCGTCCCTTCGCGCTGCTCGATCGGCACGTGCCCGCCGTGCGCCGCCACGGCTACCTGCTCGCGACCGTCGTCACCAAGCGAGGCGGCTAACCGCTAACCGCGCCTGCCGGCGAAGACCAGCGCGATGCCGGCCACTACCGCCACCACCCCGGCAATCGGCGGAATGGGCACGGTCTTCCGGGTATCAGCCGTCGCCTTGATCGGCCCGATGTCGATCACCGTTTCGCGCGACGTGTAGCTAAAGCCCTGATAGGCCAGCGCCGCAAGGCCGAGAACGATCAACACGATACCGGCAATGGCAGCAGGTTTCATGACGCGAGCATGGCACGGGCCGGGCGGCGCCGGTGTGCAGAACAGAACAGAGCTTTTGGTTTCTACGCGCTACAAGTGTGGGGTTGAAGAACGAGCCGAATGCCGCCTCCCCGCCGGAAGTCAGCTACCCTCGCGCCGTGGATCAATTTCCGACGCCCGAGCGAGGGGCCACTGGCAGGCGGCCGTGGGTAACCGCAGTGCAAGATTCGCTGGGCCTCGTCGCCGTCGTCTGGAGCATTCCAGCAGCGATCCTGATTGTGGCCATTCCCATCGCGCTCGTAGCCACCCTGCTCATCTGGGTTGGGCGTTTCGTCTGATGTCCTGCCACCTGCAAAGAGCCGCCAATAGACCGGCGGCTCTTCTCGCCCCCTACGCACTTTAGGCACCTTAGGTTTCGCTACCGCCTTGGACGTATCACGATCGCGTCACTGACTGGCCGCTCCCCCGTCGGGTCTGACGGGTGGTTAAGCAGTTTGCCCTTCACCACCATCGTGGTTGATCCGCCACCGTCCAGGTTGATCGCGTCGACGGCGCCGAGCTCGACCAACACGCGCGCGAGCTCGTCGAGCGACATGCCGACGCTCAGCTCCGGTTGACGGCCGTCGACCACCACCAACAACACGCGGCCATCGGCCAGCGATGCGATGGCGGAGCGCGGATG
>JANOZI010000307.1:0-7029 GCA_031429375.1 Acidobacteriota bacterium
CTCATGGAATCGGCACCCGCGCCACCACGTCCTTCACCACCGACTCGGCGGTCAGGCCGTGACTGGCGGCATGCGGGCCGAGCCAGATGCGATGACTGAGCACGTAGGGCGCGAGGTCCTGGATGTCTTCCGGAAAGACCTCGTCGCGGCCGCGCACGAGCAGCGCCCACACCTTGGCCAGCCGGCCCCACACGATGATGGCGCGGGGCGAGGCGCCCAGGTCGACGCCGCGCTCCACCAGTGGGGAGGGCGAGTGGCGCAGCCAGTCGGTGTCGACGTTGTAGGGGCGAGTCGCGGCCACGAGCTGCTGGATGTAGGTGCCCAGGCGCTCGTGCAGGAACACGTCTTCGTTGATGCGCGAGCGCATCGCGATGATGCGCTCCTTCGACATCAGCTTGTTGAGCCGCACGTGCTTGAAGTCGAAGTTCACGAGCTTGGCTTCTTCTTCGGGCGGCAGGTAGCCCACGTTGATCATCACGGCGAAGCGGTCGGTGGCGGCTTCCGAGAGCGGGAAGGTGCCCTGGCCGAGCTCCACCGGGTTCATCGTGGCGATGGCGAAGCTGAAGGCCGGCAGCTCGTAGGTGGTCTTGCCGACCGTGACGGTGCGGTCCTGCAGGCCTTCGAGGAAGGCGCTCTGGCTCTTGAGCGGGATGCGGTTGATCTCGTCGAGCAGGATCACTTCGGCCGAGGCCAGCGGGCCGAACTCGGTGATGAGTTCGCCGGTGGCCGGGTTGATCATCTGGAAGCCGACCACTTCGGTCGGCTGCAGGTCGGCGCGGCCCTGGATGCGCGCGAACTTGGCGTTGCTGATGGCCGCCAGGATCACGCCAAAGAAGGTCTTGCCGACCCCGGGCACCCCGCGCAACAGGAGGTTGCCCGAGCTGACCTGGCGCTGCTCTTTCTTGTCGTACGTCGTCGGAATTTCCGACAGCAGCACGATGTTGGCCAGAATCTTCGGTTGGGTGTAACCGACGAGGGCTTTACTGCCTTCGGCGAGGATGGCCTCGTGGAAGGTGATTGCGTCTAAGAGGTCAGGATGCACGGGTCCGCCTTGAAAACGCCAATCGTATCCGATGCGGACAACTGGCGCTAGAATCCTTCCAATATGAAGAAGGTCGCGCTGGGGACCGGCGGGTTGACGGTTTCAGTCCAGGGACTGGGCTGCATGGGCATGTCGGAGTTTTACGGGGGCGCCGACGAGACCGAATCGCTCGCCACGATCGAACGGGCGCTGCAGCGGGGCATCACCTTCTTCGATACCGCCGACGTTTACGGCCCGTTCACCAACGAGATCCTCGTGGGCAAGGCGCTCAAGCCCCACCGCGCCGGCGTCGTCATTGCCACGAAGTTCGGCATTGTGCGAGACCCGGACGGCACGCGCCGCGGGATCAGCGGCAAGCCCGACTATGTGCGCGCGTGCTGCGACGCGTCGCTGAAGCGGCTGGGCACCGACTACATCGACCTCTACTATCAGCACCGGCCCGACCCCGCGACCCCGATCGAGGAAACGGTGGGCGCGATGGCCGGCCTCGTGACGGCCGGCAAGGTCCGCTATCTTGGGTTGTCTGAAGCGACGCCGGCCGACATTCGCCGGGCGCACGGGACGCATCCCATCACCGGGCTGCAGACGGAGTACTCGCTCTGGAGCCGCGATCCCGAGGCCGACATCCTGCCGACCGTGCGTCAACTGGGCATCGGCTTTGTCGCATACAGTCCGCTCGGACGTGGTTTTCTGACCGGCGCCATCACCTCGCCGGACGATTTTGCGGCCGACGACTTCCGCCGGCATTCGCCGCGCTTTCAGGGCGAGAACTTTGCCGCCAACCTGGCGCTCGTCAGCAAGGTGCAGGAGCTTGCCGCGGCAAAGGGCTGCACGCCAGGCCAGCTGGCGCTCGCGTGGACCATGGCCCAGCCCGGGGTCGTGCCGATTCCGGGCACCAAGCGCCGCATTTATCTCGAGGAGAATGCGGGCGCGAACGAAGTGGTATTGTCCGCCGCCGACCTTCGCGCGATCGATGCCGTCTTGCCGTCCGGCGCCGCCGCCGGCGGGCGGTATCCCGAGGCGTTCATGCCCAAGCAGACGCCGCCGTTACCGTCGTAATCGACTCCAAGGGGGATCTCAATCATGTTGCTCGAACTGCTTCTCGCCGCGCTGCTGGGTCAGCAAGCGACGCCGCCGTCCGCCGCGCCCGCCTCAGCGCCCGCCGATTCGCTCGACTACGACTTCTACAAGGCGCGGGTGCAGCCGCTGTTCATGGAGAAGCGCGTCGACCACGCGCGATGCGTGACGTGTCACGCCGGCAGCACGACGCTGCGCCTGCAGCGGTTCTCGCCCGGCGCAACCGCCTGGAATGAAGATCAGACCAGGCAGAATTTCGAGGCCGTCAAGGCCATGGTGGTGCCCGGCAGCCCCGGCGCCAGCAAGCTGTTGCGCCACCCGCTTTCCAGGGCCGCCGGCGGCGATGTCTTCCACGGCGGCGGGCAGCACTGGACCAGCAAGAACGATCCGGACTGGCAGGTGCTCTCGGCCTGGGTCAACGGCGCGACGCTCGCCACCGCTCCCGCGACGCGGGTGGCGAGGATCATCCAGACCAATGCGGCCGGCGACAACATCCACTTGATCGATCCCGCGACCAACAAGGTCGTCGGCGTGATCAACGACATCGAGGTGCCGCACGGTGTGACGAGCGCCCCCGACGGCACGCGGATCTACTTCACCAACGAATCTCTCCACACGCTCGACGTGGTCGATGCCGTGACGCTCGCGGTGACCGCGCGTATTCCGCTGAGCGGCCGCCCGAATAATCTGTTCGTCGGGAAGGACGGCAAGAAGGTGTACGTCGGCATCACCGAAGCCCCCGGAGCGGTGGATGTGATCGACACCGTAACGCTCACGCGCGCGAAGTCGATTGCGGTGAAGGGCGGCATTCACAACGTCTACGTGACGCCGGACGGGAAGTACGCCGTGTCGGGCTCGATTCCGGGCCGCATGATTACCGTAATCGACACCGCGACCGACACCATCGCGTGGGAGCTGCAGATGTCTGCCGGCATCCGCCCGATGACGTTCGAGCAGGCCAGCGACGGCTCGACGTCGCGAATTTTCGTGCAACTGTCGGACTACCACGGCATCGCCGTCGTGGACTTCAATGCGCGCAAGGAAGTGTCGCGCTTCCTCATGGCGGACATTCCGGGCGAAGAGAAACACACCCAGGGCCTCCAGGGCGCCCCGGCGCACGGGCTGGGCGTGACGCCCGACGGAAAGATGCTGATCGCGACCAGCAAGGTCTTCAGCCAGCTCTACGCTTACTCGCTGCCGGACCTGAAGCCCATTGGCACCGTCCACGTCGGCCAGCACCCGGAATGGGTGACGTTTTCTCCTGACGGCAAATCCATTTATGTGGCCGCTGCCGGCGACAACGCGGTTTCGGTGGTCAGTACCGCAACTTTGAAGGAAATTGCTCGTATTCCTGTAGGACAGGTGCCCAAGCGCAACGGGACGGCCATGCTGCGTCAGTAGGGTGGGTCTGACCCCTACGCTGCTACAATTGGAGCCCTCGGCACTGAGCGATTCTTTGAAGGAGAGTGTGTGATGGCGGTTGGAAAGGACTTTGGCTGGGCCCTGACCATCGGGATGGCAATGCTGACGGCAGGCGCGGTCGGCGTGGTGGCGCCCCTCGGCCTCGAAGCCCAACAGGCTGCGCCCGCGCCCGAGGTGACCTTCACCAGGGATATTGCCCCAATCCTGCAGCGCAGCTGCCAGAACTGCCATCGTCCGGGCCAGGTCGCGCCAATGTCGCTGCTGACCTACGAAGAGGCGCGGCCGTGGGCGCGCTCGATGAAGGCGCGCACCGCGATTCGCGACAAGGCCGGCGTGATGCCGCCGTGGTACATCGAGAAGAACATCGGCATCCAGCATTACAAGAACGATCCGTCGTTGAGCGATGAAGAGATCGCGAAGGTCGCGAAGTGGGCCGACAGCGGCGCGCCGCGCGGCAACCCGGCCGACATGCCGGCGCCGCGCGTGTTCCAGGACGGCGCGTCGTGGCACGCCGGCGAGCCCGACCTGATCGTCGAGAGCCCCGAGATCACGGTCAAGGCGAATGCGCCCGACTGGTGGGGTGAATTCCCGCCCACCAAGGTGCCGATCACCGAAGACCGCTACGTGAAGTCCGTGGAAATCCGCGAGGTCAACAACTTCAGCAACGAATCTGGACGGCAGACCGTTGGCCAGCGCTACGTGTGGCACCACTTGATTTGGGCCACGGCTCCGGTGAACGAGGAGGGCGACCCGCTCGACGCGTCGGTGACCGAAGGCGCGGTCGGCTGGCCGGTGCACGAGGTCGGCCGCAATGCCGACATCTTCGACGACAATGCCGGGCGGCTGCTGAAGGTGGGTTCGAGCATCATCTATCAGTCGGCGCACCTCCACGCGGGAGGCCTGGACGTCAAATCGAAGCTGCTCTTCGGCTTCAAGTTCCATCCGGTTGGCTATAAGCCGGAGCGCCGGACGTCGCTGCATAACCTGGCCAACGCGCTCGACATCGACATCAAGCCGAACGAGGCGAACCAGCAGCTGCACGCGTACGAGGTCCTGTCGCAGCCGGCGAAGATCGTGACGTTCGAGCCGCACCTGCACGCGCCCGGCCAGCGCATGTGCCTCGAAGCGATCTGGGGTTACAACATCCAGACGCTGACCTGCGCCGGCTACGATCACAACTGGGTGCGTCAGTACGAGTACGAAGACGACTACGCGCCGATCCTGCCGCGCGGCACCATCCTCCACATCATCGGCTACATGGACAACACGCCGAACAACAAGAACATCCCCGATCCGCGCAACTGGCAGGGCTCGGGCAACCGCTCGATCGCCAACATGTTCATCGACCTCGGCCAGATCATGCCGCTCACCGATGCGGAGTTCCAGACCGAGATGGCGAAACGCCGCGAGCGGCTTGGGCCAAATCGTCCCGACGTTATTGTCGGCTGTCCGTTGTGCAATGTGATTCCGCCGCCGGCGACGCCCGCGACGGCGGCCAAGCCCGGACAACAGCAATAACAGTTCAGAGTTCAGAGTTCAGAGTTCAGAGTCAACGAACAATGACGCGATCATTACAGGTGCGGCTTCTGCTGGCCGCACTCACGGTGGGGCTCGCCTATCAAACGGCGAGCACCCAGATGTTGTCGTACTCGCGCGGGCAGAATGTCTCGCCGGCCTTCGAAGGCTGGGAGAAGAACGCCGACGGCTCGTTCAACATGATGTTCGGCTACATGAACCGCAACTGGGAGGAAGAAGTTGACGTGCCGATCGGGCCCGACAACAACATCGCTCCCGGCGTGTCCGATCAAGGACAGCCCACGCACTTCCAGCCGCGCCGCAACCGGTTCGTGTTCAAGGTTCGCGTGCCCGCCGACTGGGGCAAGAAAGAGCTGGTCTGGACGCTGACCGCGAGGGGCAAGACCGAACGTGCCTTTGCCTCGCTGCGCGAAGACTCGCTGGTCGACAACATCGTCCAGGCGTCGGAACAGGGCGCGCTCGGCGCCGGGGTCAGCAGCCCGGCGATCCGCGCCAACATGCCACCCGATCTGACGATGGATTCCGGAGAGCGGCGGGCGCAGGTCGGTAAACCGCTCACGTTGATTGCGGTGGCGAAGGACGACGGCGTGCCGCGTCCGCGCTATGGCCCCGATTCACGCGAGGCCGAGCGCATTGCCGCGGCACGGGCCCGCGCCACGAACAGCTCGCCGGCGGCACCGGTTGCACGCGGCACGGTGACATTCGATCCGGCGGCACAGCGGCCGCCGTCGGCGATCACCGTCGGCAGCCAGACCGGCCTCCGTCACTCGTGCTTCGTCTATCGCGGCGCGGGCCGCGTCACGTTCACGCCGACCCAGGCCAAGGTGTGGGAAGACACGCGCGCGGGCGCCAACTCACCATGGGCGCCGCGCTGGATGGCGCCGGCGGTTCCGCCGGATGGCAAGTACACCGTTTCTGTGTCGTTTCAGGATCCGGGGGAATACACGATCCGCTGCATGGCTTCCGACGGCGCGCTCAACACGCCGAAAGACGTCGTCGTCACCGTCACAAAGTAACAGCAACCGCGAAGGACACGAAGAAAACGCGATTACTTCGTGAACTTCGCGGGTGGCTTTTTTACTGACAGGTCGCGACGCCGAGCGCGCACTTCACATACGCGATGCGCGGGCGCGCAAAACTCAACATCACGCCGGCCGAGCCTTCATAGCTGGCTTCGCTGTGCGGCTTCAACGGATCTTCCCTCATCGCGCCGTCGATGCGCTGCACCTGCCGGATGATCTCGGTGTCGAGCCAGCCGTCGGCCTCCGCGAGCTCGGTGGCCCTCGCCAGTTCCGCCGCGAACAGCGCGCTGTATTCGGGCACCGACATCAGCTTGTCGACCAGCTTATTGCCCGCCCACGACACGTCGATCGGGAAGTCGGGCCCCCAGAAGGTGTTGTCGGCGTCCCACGCGATCACCGTGTGCATGTCGCGGTTTTCGAGGCGGTAGAGATACAGGTTGTTGATGCCGGCGTTGCCGAGGAAGCCGTCGGTATCGGCGAGGAACGTCTGGGCGGCGAGGAAGCGGATGAACGCCGGAATGTCGAGCAGGCCGCCGATGGTTTCCTTGACCCGATCGGCAGGCGTGTCGTTGACGAGCCGCACCAGCGTTTCGATCGGCCGGTACTTGTCTTCGTCGCTCTTCGATTCGTGGGTCGTCGCTTCGAAGCGGACCTTGTAGGGCTCAAGGCTGGTGCCGAGGTTGGCGAAGCGCCAATCGTCCTGGTACTTGAACTCGAACAAGTAGCCGTCGTTCTGGATGTCGTCTCCGATCGCGCCAAAGACACGGGCGAGCAGGTCCTTGTCAATCGACTCGACGATGGCGTAAACGCCCGAGTACACGTTGTTCACGTACAAGCGCGTGTGAATCTCGCGCGGCGCCGGAATCCCGAGGCGGCCATGGAGCGCCATGGCCACGGTTTCGTGAACACCCGACGGATCCTGCGTCAGGT
>JANOZI010000308.1:0-1663 GCA_031429375.1 Acidobacteriota bacterium
TACGCCGAGCTCTACGGCCTGAAGAACAAGGACGGCGCGCGGCAATCGCTGTTTCACTACTTTCACGGCCGCAGCAGCCTCTCGACGTGGTTGCGATCCTTGTTGACGCAGCGTTTCGTCGATCAGATCCGCGCCGGGCGTCGTCTCGATCCGCTACCAGACGACACTTCCCCTGCCGCACTCCCGGCGCGGCCTGCGGCGGCCGATCCCGATCGAGCCCGGTTCGCCGAGGCGATGCGACAGGCACTTGGCCTGGCCATCGCGGCGCTGGAGCCTCGCGATCGCCTGCGCCTCGGCTGCTACTATGCGCAGGAGATGACGCTCGCGCAGATCGGCCGGCTCATCGGCGAGCACGAGGCCAGCGTGTCGCGGCACCTGGCGCGGATCAGGCGGGCCATTCGCGAGGATGTCGAACGCCGGCTGCGGGTGGCGCACCGTTTCGGCGAGCGCGAAATCTCGGAATGTTTTGCCACCATGGCGGCCGATGCCGGTTCGATCGACCTGGGAGACTGGCTGGATCCCGAACGGGCCCGCAAGAAATCCGCGGCCGGCCGTTCTAGGAATGAGGACCTGTCGTGAACGCCGACCACGATCGCGATCGCGCGCTGGATCAGGCGCTGAAGGCCGCATTCAGCCGCGGCGATGACGCGCCGATCACGCCCGCCTGTCTCGACGCCGAAACGCTGGCGGCGTGGATGGACGGCGGGCTCGACGCGCAATCAGTGGCAATGGCAGAAGCGCATGCGTCGAACTGCGCGCGGTGCCAGGCGCTGATCGGCACGCTGGCGCGCGCTACGCCCGCGGTGGCGGCCAAGAGCGCGAGCCCGGTGCGGCTGTGGCGATGGTGGCTTGCGCCTCTGGCAGCCGGGGCCGCCGCCGTTACGCTATGGATGGTGGTTCCGAGCGATCGCTACTTGGCACCGGCGCAGAAGAACGAGGTTCAACAAGTCGCGCCCGAGGCACCACCAGCGCCGGCGCGCGACGCCGCAGCGCCCGCTCCTGCGCCAGCTCCTGAGGCTGAGCTCCGGCAAAAGAACGTGCCGGCCGCGCGCAGAGATCAGCAAGACGCGAACAAGTTGGCTGACAGCGCGGCTAAAGCGAATGCCGTGGCGGGCACTGCGGCCTTCGGCGACTCAAAGCGCAAGGCCGAAGCATTGATGAAGACCGACAAGCCCGCGGCTGAGCGTCGTGACCGCGCTGAGCTGCAGGTGTTGGAAGAGCAAGCAGCGGCGAAAGCCACGGCACCTCCCGCCGCGGCGGCAGACGGATCGCCGCTCGGCCAGTTGCGGGGGCAACTCGGCCTGCCAGCCGGCGTGCGGATCACGGCCACCGCCTCGCCGTCGTCAACGGTGACGTGGTTCGTCGGCCGCGCCGGCGCCGTGCTGCTCACCGTCGACGGCCGCACCGTCACGCGCGTGCCCTTTCCCGAAACGACGGATCTGACGGCCGTCACCGCCACCGACGCCCGCACCGCCATCGTCACCACCGCCGACGGCCGCCGTTTCCGCACGAACGATGGCGGAAAGACGTGGCGTCAGTGACGGGGACTCGCGCCTATCGGCGCTCGTAGGGGTCGCTCGCTTTCCGCCTTCGCGCTCCGCGCTTCGGCGGGACAAGCCGCTCGCTCCTGGGACTGTCGCTTTCGCGACTCGTGGGACTCGGG
>JANOZI010000309.1:0-11052 GCA_031429375.1 Acidobacteriota bacterium
TCCTGCAGACAAAAGACGCGGAATTCGCGACTTTCATATTGGGCGAGCTTGATCACTGAGCGAGCGTTTGCTCACTCGCGTTCACGCCTTACTCAAGTTGTGAAATCGTCGAGCTCGGCCGCTTCACGTGACAGGACGTGCGCAAGCGAAAGATATGCATGACCTTCCCTTTCGCGCACGGGAATGTCATCCGTTGGAGCGGAAGTGCTTGGCGAGGACCTTGCTATAGCTTCCAGTGGAGAGAGACCCATGTACCAGAGATTCTTCGTAGCTTTTGCATTCGTCTTGGCTTTGTCACCTGTCACCATGGCGCAGGAGCCGGGCGACCACGCGACCGTTCAAATGCGCGACGGCAGCAAGGTTGAGGGGCGGATTGAGGAGCTGGCGGGCACCACGTTGTTCTTGCGCGTGTCGCAGCACGACCAGCGCCGCATCAACGTTGCCGACATCGCCCTGATCGACAAGAAGGGCGGCGCATCCGGCTTGCCCGACACCGAGATCAGGGAGGCCCGTGGCGCAGAGCACGTGCTGCTGCTCGCCGGCGGCAATAGCGTCAAGGGACGGCTTGTGACCATTAAGGGAGGCGAGGGTTCCGGCGCCGCCGGGCCGCGCACGTACGTGTTCCGCACGGCCGATGGCGAGCGTCAGTACGGCCCCGGTGAAGTAACGCGCATCTATTTTGGTTCGTATCCCTTCGAAGCCGCCAACTCCGGTCGCAACGCCAACGCCGAACTCGCACCGGCGAACGTGCCGAGCGGCGGGGTTCGCGTGCCGGCGACCGCCGGTTGGGTATCGACCGGGTTGAACGTCCGCAAGGGCGACTGGGTGGCGTTCAACACCACCGGCGAAGTGCAGTTGTCCGATAGCTCGAGCGACCGCGCCCGCTCGGCCGGGGGCGCGCGCGTCGCGCGGCTCGCGCCGTTGCCGAACGTCAACGCCGGCGCGCTGATTGGCCGCATCGGCATGAACGGACAGCCGTTCGGGATTGGCGACCAGGCATCGGTCCCGATGCCGGATACGGGTGTGCTGTATCTGTCGGTCAATGACGACGAGCGCGCCGACAACGCGGGCGAATTCGTCGTCGTCGCCAGCCGCAACCCGCGCCGCTAAATCGCCGTGGAGCTTCGTACCGGCGAGCCGTACTGGGCGATTCGGAACGGCCTGCTACAGTCGTACCCGCCGGTACGAAGCGACCAGTCGGCTGAAATCGTCGTGCTCGGCGCCGGCATCACCGGCGCACTGATCGCGCGCGCCCTGGCTCGCGAGGGCGCCGACGTGCTTGTGGTCGATCGCCACGACGTTGGAATGGGCAGTTCGGCGGCGTCCACCGGGCTGTTGCAGTACGCCACCGACTGTTCGCTCACCAGCCTGATTCCGAAGCTCGGGGAGGAGGCCGCGGTTACCGTCTATCGGATGGGACTGGAAGCCGTGAGCACCATCGAAAAGCTTTGCCTCGAGATCGGTGAGCCGAGCGGCTTTCATCGGCGTTCCAGCATGTACCTGGCGTCCCATGAATCATCCACCGCGGGGTTGTTGCGCGAGTACCTGATCCAGAAACAGCACGGCTTCGAAGTGTCGTGGCTCGATCGAAAGGCGATCGAAGGCTTCTACGGTTTCGGCGCCGCTGCCGCCCTGTATTGCGACGGCGACGGCGAAGTGGACTGCTATCGATTCGTCCACGCCTTGCTGGCCGATGCGGCCAGGCGCGGTGTTCGCGTCTTCGACCGCACCGAGATCGTCCGCATTACCGCCGGGCGACGCGGGGTCGTGCTCGAAACCGATCGCGGACATCGCATCACCGCCGGCCGGTTCATTAGTGCCGCCGGCTACCAGACCGAAGAAGAGTTGCTGCGCACGTCCGCCGATCTCTCCAGCACGTGGGCCATTGCCAGCGAGCCGGTCGATTCATTCGCCGGATGGCAGGACCGCTGTCTGATCTGGGAGACCGCCCGACCCTATTGTTATCTCCGGACCACGGATGATGGCCGCGTCGTTGCCGGCGGCCGCGACCGCGGCTCGCGGTCGCGCCACGAGAGCCGGCGGCAGCTGCAACGCCAGGCCGATGCGATTGCCAGCCGCGTGCGAGGAATGTTTCCGGCCATGAACCTCGACGTGGCGTATCGGTGGGGCGGAGTGTTTGCGACGACTGAGGACAGCTTGCCGATCGTGGGCACCCGGCCGGAGTTTCCCAATACCTGGTTCGCGCTCGGCTACGGCGGCAACGGCATCACCTTCAGCGTGATGGCCGCGGCGGTGATCCGAGACGCGTACCGGGGAGCCATCCATCCGGCGGCCGACCTCTTCTCGTTCGACCGCCCGTCGTTATCCGCCACACCCGGGGTGCGGCGCCGCGCTTAGTTGCCCCGCAGTGTCTTTCCGAAATCGAGCTTGACCTGCGGTTTCTCCTGCGTCCCGCCGACGCTGATCACGAGGCGCGTGCCCGCGCCGTTCTTCCGAAACAACGGATCGATTGGCCGCAGCAGCCAGCCTTTGACGCCGCCGATGGTGTGCGAGACCGACGCGTTGAGCAGGACCTCGCCGTTCAAATCGAGCGTCCGCGACTTGAGCGCATGGCTGCCGTTCAGCCGCACCGACGCGCCCTCCACATCGAATGACAGGCCGTTATAGGTCAACACGCCTTTGTTCAAATTGAACTTGCTGGTCACGCGCGATGCGACTTCATCAATCGCCACGTCGCCAGGACGTCCCTGGGCCCGGCGGCTGAGCTCGTCGATCTTCTCCTGCACCACAGGGTTGGTGAATTTCAGCCGCTCTGCTGTAACCGACCCCTCGAGCGCCAGTCGATCGAGAACTTTGTCCTTGCCCTGAGGCAGGTCGAACGCGGTGTCGAGAATGATCGTGCCTACGGCCGGCGGCGTCCCGTCTTTGCTGACCAGCTTGAAGAACTCCGCGAGGTCAACCGAATGACTCTTGACGTTCAAAACGATCCGCTTGCCCTTGAGGCCCTTCGTGCCTTGGATAACGCCCTTCGCATTCAGCCGCGATTTGCCGAGCGTAATGTCGACACGTGTGAGCTCCACGTCGCCCTTCGTGCCATCGACGAGCGCGTCGTAAGACGTGGTGAGCGGGAGGCTATGGCCGTCCAGTTCGGTCAGGCGAAAGTTCTCGGTCCGCGTCTCGCCGTGCGTCGAAAGCTGTTCGAGGACGCCGTCCATCGCACCCACCGCGCTCACGTGGCCGTCGAGCCCGTCGATGGTTCCCAGGTTCGCGGCAAACGTGTATTCGCCTGTCAGTGGCGTTCGCCCGGGCTCTTCGGATTGCCACGGGCCGAACGTGCCCTTGGTCTCGATCTTCCCTTCAGGAATCGGATTGGTGAGCGACGCGTGGAATGGTGAAGCCGACGACGAGGTCAGCTGCTCCATTTCCAGCTCGTAAATGTCCCAGACCTTCGGGTTCTTGCGATCCTCTCGCGGCACGATGACCAGGCGCGTATTGGTCGCGGTGAACCGCTTGATCACGACCGGGTCGCCGGCCTTGTCACTCTTGTCGCCCGGAGCGGGGCGTGGCAACGGCCGCTTCCCGGTGGCTTCGTCCTTCGGCGGGATGCTGATTTCCATCCCGTCTACCTTGACGTGGTTGACCGTCGAGCCCCATAACTCTCCAGGACTCATGTTGACGGTGAATGACGCGATGACGAGCAGCGGCGGCACGTCGGTTCGTGCGTGATGGCGAATCGTGAGGTCGCGTCCGGTCAGGCGCATCGGAAACCAGGAGAGATGGACCTCGCCGAGCTGCACGTCGGCTTCGAGCGAACGGCTGAGCGTTGACGTGACCCACTCACGCAGGCGGGGCTCGAGCTGCCGCAGCGACACCGCGACGCCGATGCCGGCCAGGACCAGCACGACGCCGATGGCGAGTACCGCGGTGCGTGCGCGACGGCTGGTAATGGCCATGGCCTACCGCGTAGTCCCCGCTGTCAGCGAGTCTTCGATCAGGAACGCCTCGAGTTTCGGCGTCGATTTTACGCGTCCCACGATGACGAGCGTGTAGGAACGGCCGGGTTCGATGTGCGCTATGGCCTTTGCGATCGGCGCTGGCTGGCCCTCGGCGCGGATTTCGATGTCGCCATTGATCGGATTGATCTCCTGGTAGTTGGTGACCGACTGGAAGTCGACGCCGTCGAACAGGGCGTCAGGCGTTCCGGAGCCGTAGATATCAACCTCGCCCGCATCCGCGCCGCCATGCACCACGCGCAAGCGCGCTTTGCCGGCCGCAGCGGGCGTCATCACGTCCTGCACCACGCGTAAGTGCGCCGCGTTGCCGTCGCCCGGCAGCGCAAACACCGTGTAGTACCCGCCATCGTCCAGGCCTTCGGTATTCGATGACAGCGGCTTGGCCTTCGCCATCCCCGCGGGACGGAGCGCAAACATGTAGCGCTTGCCGTCGAGCGCGCGGTAGGCGGTGACGGACTTATAACTGAGGTTGTCGAAGACGGTGAGGTCGCCCGCGTAAATGTCGACCGGCGCGCTGGCGGGAATGGCGTGGACGACGCGTACCAGCGCCTCGTCGCGTTTGTCGGCTGTCGCCGAGGACGGGGCGGTCGACGTGCCTGCCGGAGATGTCGTCGTCACCGGAGCGCTGCTCTTGGTCTCCGCGCGGTCGCACGCCGGGAACGTACCAATCGCAAGCGCGACTATCACGAAGGCGCCGACGGCAAAAATACGAGAGGACATATGCGCAGGGCTCCCTGTGCTGCAGGTTGCATTACCTATGCCATCCGCCTTCGCCCGACTCTGCGCTCACGAGCTTCGGCGCGACAAAGTCCGGCGCCCGCCTTCGCTCTACGACTGGGGCGCAGGCAATGCTTTTAAGTGCGCAGGCTGGTCTGAAACTTGCTGGTCATTCACTGGAGATTTGAATGCAGATGCAGACACCGCACGAACACGACCCGGTTACGCCGCACGGCCCGATTCCTGGCCTGCCCAAGACGCCCGAACAGCCGGTCGTCCCGCCGGACGATCCGCACCGCAAGGACGTCGATCGCGAGCCGAGCATCGACCCGCCGTCGACGGAGCCGCCGGTTCAGGCGCCGTCTGAAAGACCCGTCATCGGCGAGCCACCCGCACCGCGCGCGTAGTCCTCGGGCAACCTGTAGCGCGGACCTTCAGGTCCGCGATCCACCGTACGAGACAAAACCGGGCCTGGCTTCCAGGCAAACGCAAGTGGAAGACCAGCCCGGCTTGTTATGAAACCGCGGTTAGCCGCGATCTTCTTCCCCGGCTTCTTCGTGTTCGGGCGCGTTCTGCCCGCGACGAGCTACACGCTCTGCCTTGGTGTTGTCTTCGGGAGTGCGGTCCTTGTCTTTTGGCGGCGGCAGCGTTTCGCCTGCGGCCGCCTTATCGGCTTCGGATTGCGCAGTGGCGACGGGGATGTTGTTTTCCACCTTCTGCTCCACTTCGTCCTCACATACCGGGAGGTTTGCCAGCATCGCCAAGTCTTCGATCATATGGTCCCCCGTTAACAGTTGCCGTTCGAGCCGAGGTTGAGAACGGCCCGGCGATTCTGGCAGCGCGACTCTTCCCGCGGATGCCGCGTGAAGCGAAACACTACAAATGACGTGCCGGGCTTTGTGCGCCGGCGAACGCACGGTTGAGTTACGGCGGGCTCATGATGGGTTAGCCGTTACCCTATGTTGGGTATCAGGTGTGTAGGCCACTCACGCCCCACCAGATTGCGGCATATTTAGGCGGTTTTATCAGTGCGCCACTTGGCAGGCCCCTTGCTATTGAATGGGTCAGAATCGCCGCGACGAACGCGGCAGACAACCAAGCTAGACCACCGCAGTCACCACCGCGTTCTTCGCAGCCCACCTATAAGCCTCCGGGCAGAGGGCCACTTTTCGGCTCTCGCCCGGACGGATCTCTTCTTCGAAGCGTTCCACAGACCAACCGATATCTGCGGCCAGGAAACTATGTGGCCGCCTGTAGGTACCGCGAGGCCAGCCGGTGATCTAACCGTGTCTCGATGAATCGCGAACTTTCGACAATGCGTTCGAGCGACACACCGGTCTTGATACCAAGTCCATCCAGCATGTAGAGCAGGTCTTCGGTCGCAAGGTTCCCAGCCGCGCCCGGAGCGAAGGGACATCCACCCAACCCGCCGGCGGAACTGTCGAACGTGGTGACGCCGTAATCGAGACCGGCGAGCACGTTAGCGAGGGCGGTGCCACGGGTGTCGTGGAAGTGCAGCGCCGTTCTGTCGAGTGGCACTTCTTTGGTCACGGCGTCGAGCACGCGCGAAACCTGCCCTGGATGCGCGACGCCGATGGTGTCGCTGATCGAAACCTCGAACACACCGAGGCCGAGCAGTTGCGCGGCGACCCGCGCGACCTGTGCCGGCGCAACCGCGCCTTCAAACGGGCAACCAAAGCAGGTCGACAGATACCCGCGCACCCGGATGCCGGCGCCGGCCGCCCGCGCACACACCGCTGAGTACGTCGCCAGCGACTGGTCGATCGACTGGTTGATGTTGCGTTGGCTGAAGGTTTCAGAAGCCGCGGCGAAAATCGCGATCTCCGATACGCCGGCGGCCATGGCGCGTTCCAGTCCCGCGAGGTTCGGGACCAGCGCGGTGTAGCGCACGCCCGGTTTTCGGGCGATGCCGGCAAAGACTTCCGGGGCATCCGCCATCTGCGGCACCCACTTGGGCGAGACGAAGGCCGAGACTTCGATGGTGGAATGGCCGGCTGCCGTCAGCAGATCGACGAACGCGATCTTATCGGCCGTTGCGACGATGGGCTTTTCGTTCTGCAGGCCGTCGCGCGGGCCGACTTCGACGATCGAGACGCGCGGCGGCAGGGCGTTCATGCCTCGAACTCGAGCAGGTTGACGCCGGGCTGCACGAGGTCGCCTTTGGCGCAATGAACGGCTTTGATCACGCCGTCGCGCGGGGCCTTGATCGGCAACTCCATTTTCATAGCTTCGAGCACGATCAGCGTGTCGCCCTGGGTTACCGGCTGGCCTGGCGCGGTCTTGATGGCCACGACCGTGGCGGGCATCGGCGACATCACCCCCGCGTCGCCCCGGCCGCGCAATCGCTTCCGGCCGGCGTCCTTCGCGACCGCGTCGAACCGCGCCACCTGGCCGTTGACGAACACCCAGTCGAATTCCGAGGTGCTCGCTATCGCGATGCGCCAACGGCGCTCCCCGTCGCTGACGAGGTACCAACCCTCGCCGATCGACTCGACTTGGAATTCAGCCACGCCAATCTCTCAGTGACATGAATGGATCAGTGCCAGGGGTGCCAAGGGTGCCAAGGGTGCCAAAGGGGTTGGTGCCACGGGTGCCAACGGTGCGACGGTGCTCTGAAAGGGCGGCCATGGCAGCCTCGGGCAGCTCGGTCTTCATTCCGGCGGCGATAGTGGCACCCTCGCGATCCAGGAAGCCGGTGTCGATGGTCGCGTCGATGAACTGCGGATGCTCGAGGATGTGCAGCAGAAATGGAATGTTGGTGTGGATGCCGAGAATGGCGTAGTCGCGAAGCGCGGCGATCGCGCGGCGGCGCGCGGCTTCCCGGCTTTCGGCCCACACGATCACCTTGGCGAGCATCGGGTCGTAGTGCACCGACACGTCACCGTGCGCCGCGATGCCGCTGTCGACCCGAATGCCGGGGCCTTGCGGTTCCTTGTAAAGCAGAATGGGACCGGCCTGCGGAATGAAACCCTGCGCGGGGTCCTCGGCGTAGACCCGGCATTCGATCGCGTGGCCACGTTGAGAGAGCGACTCTTGAGTGAAGGGCAGCGGTTCGCCGGCCGCGACCAGCAACTGCGTGCGAACCAGATCGATGCCGGTGACGCACTCGGTAACCGGATGCTCGACCTGCAGGCGGGTGTTCATCTCCAGGAAGTAGAATCGCGCGTCGTCGCCAGCGCCTTCGAGCAGGAACTCAACCGTGCCGGCGTTGCGATAATTGACGGCGTGCGCCGCGGCGACGGCGGCTGCGCCCATGCGCTCGCGGACGCCGGCCGACAACGCCAGGCACGGGCTCTCTTCGATCGTTTTCTGATGCCGCCGCTGCACCGAGCACTCGCGCTCGAACAAATGGACAATGTTGCCGTGCGCATCCGCGACAATCTGGATTTCGACGTGACGCGGCTTTTCGATCAACCGCTCGACGTACAACGTGCCGTCGCCGACAGCGGCGATCGCTTCACGCCGTGCGGCAGCGGCGGCCTCCGCCATCTCATGTGACGCCCAGACCTTCTTCATGCCGATGCCCCCGCCGCCGGCGGAAGGCTTGATCAGCACCGGAAACCCCAAGCTGTTCGCCGCGCGCTCGAGCGCTTCGTCGGATTGGTCGCCTGGCGTCTCGCCCGGCACGACCGGAACACCGGCCGCGATCATCAGCCGGCGCGCGCCGATCTTCGACCCCATCTTTTCGAGCGATGCCGCGGGAGGCCCGACGAATACCAGGCCGGCCTCTTCACACGCCCTGGCGAAGTGGGCGCGTTCCGACAGAAAGCCGTAACCTGGATGGATGGCGTCGGCGCGAGATTCGCGCGCCGCGCCGATCACTTTCTGCGCATCGAGGTAGCTGTCCCGTGCCGGTGGCGGCCCGATGCGAATGGCCGCGTCGGCTTCGCGAACGTGCGGCGCGGTGGCATCAGCGTCGGAGTACACGGCGACGGTCTCAATGCCCAGCTCGCGGCAGGCTCGAATGATGCGGACCGCGATTTCTCCCCGGTTCGCGATCAACAGCCGCTTCATCCGAGAGCCGGCCTCGCCGACCTGTCCACCGCAGCGCGCAGCGCGGAGGTGGAAGCGCGTACGCGCGAAAGCGCGCGAAGGCGGGTCATTCGGACACCCAGCCGGGCTTGCCCTTGGCGAGAAACGCCTTGAGGCCGTCCTGGCCTTCAGGCGACACGCGCTGGGCGGCAATGGCCTCGGTCGTGATCGCCATCACCTCCATCGTCGGGCGGCCGAGCACGCGCGGAATCAACGCCTTGGCCCGCGCGACGGCCGTGGGCGCGGCGCTCAACGCTTCGCTGACGTAGCTTTGGATGGTGGTGTCGAGGTTCTCCGCGGGAACGACCGCGTGGACGAGGCCGATCTCTTTGGCCCGGGTGGCATCGAAGCGCATTCCGGTCAGAAAAAACTCGCGGGCGGCCGAGGCGCCAATTTTCTGCAGCACGTACGGCGAAATCATCGCCGGGAGAATACCGAGCTTGGTTTCGGTGAACCCGAAGGTCGCCGCCTCATCGGCGACGACGATGTCGCACACCGCGGCGAGTCCGCAACCGCCGCCGAGCGCGGCGCCCTGGATGCGGCCAATGACGATCGCCGGCACCGTGTTGATGGCCTCGAACATCCGGGCGCCGGCTTCGGCGTCTCGCAGGTTCTCTTCACGCGAGTAACCGGCCATCTTCGACATCCACGCGGCGTCGGCGCCGGCACTGAAGACCTTGCCGGCCCCGGCGAACACGACCGCGCGCAAGCCCGGGTCGGCGTGCGCGCGCGCGGCCCACGCCGCGAGATCGGCGATGACGTGTTCGTTGAAGGCGTTGCGGACGTCGGGACGATTCAGCGTGACGTATTCAACGCCGCCGCGACGCTCGACCAGGAGAAACTGAAAGCTCATCGCTGTCTGCGCCCTTCATTATATGGCGCAGCACGACCGGCGATCGCGCGGTGCCTGCCTGTAGAGGCGGGTCTTAAGACCCGCCTCTACATCCGGAATACGCCGAACTTCGCGGGCGGAATGGGCGCGTTGTAGGACGCCGATATTCCCAGCGCCAGCGCCGAACGCGTCTCGACCGGATCGAGAATCCCGTCGTCCCACAAACGGGCTGTGGAGTAATACGGCGATCCTTCGGTATCGTACTTCTCGAGGATCGGATTGCGGATGGCGGCCTCGGCCTCTGGCCCGAGCTCGCCGCCTTCGCGCGCGAGCTGATCGCGCTTTACGGTGGTGAGCACGCCGGCCGCCTGCTCGCCGCCCATCACCGAGATGCGCGCGTTGGGCCACATCCAGAGCAGCCGTGGTTCATAGGCGCGCCCGCACATCCCGTAGTTGCCCGCGCCAAACGACCCTCCGACAATCACGGTGAATTTCGGCACCACCGAGTTGGCAACGGCGTGGACCATCTTGGCGCCGTCCTTGGCGATGCCGCCACGCTCGTACTGCTTTCCGACCATGAAGCCGGTGATGTTCTGGAGGAACACGAGCGGCACTCCGCGCATGTTGCACAGCTCGATGAAGTGCGTGGCCTTTAACGCCGACTCCGAGAACAGCACGCCGTTGTTGGCGATCACGCCGACGAGAAAGCCGTGGAGGCGCGCGAACCCGCAGACGATCGTCGGCGCGTAGCGCTCCTTGAATTCGTCGAAGCGCGAGCCGTCAACCATCCGCGCAATCAACTCGCGGACGTCGTAGGCCTTGCGCAGGTCGAGGTTGACGATGCCGTAGATTTCTTGCGGATCGTAGGCGGGATCTTCAGGCGCCGCGACGCCGGCGGGCACGTGCTTGCGCGTATTCAGCGTCGACACCACGATGCGCGCCTGGTGCAAGGCATGCGCGTCGTCATCAGCGAGGTAGTCGGCCACGCCCGACAGCCTGGTGTGCACGTCGGCGCCGCCGAGGTCCTCCGCCGTGACTTCTTCGCCGGTCGCAGCCTTCACGAGCGGGGGACCGCCGAGGAAGATCGTGCCGGTGCCCTTGACGATGATGGTTTCGTCCGACATGGCGGGCACGTAGGCGCCGCCGGCCGTGCACGAGCCCATGACCACGGCGACCTGCGGAATCGCTGCCGCGGACATGCGAGCCTGGTTGAAGAAGATGCGGCCGAAATGCTCGCGATCGGGGAAGACTTCAGCCTGCAGAGGAAGAAACGCGCCGCCCGAGTCGACGAGGTAGACGCAGGGCAGCCGGTTCTGCAGCGCGACTTCCTGAGCGCGCAGGTGTTTCTTCACGGTGAGCGGATAGTACGTGCCGCCCTTCACCGTGGCGTCGTTGGCGACGACCATGACGTCGCGCCCCGAGACCCGGCCGATGCCCGTCACCAGGCCCGCGGCAGGCGCCTCGTTGTCGTACATG
>JANOZI010000310.1:0-15860 GCA_031429375.1 Acidobacteriota bacterium
ATCGGGGCCGGTGTCGAGCAGTTGCCGCTCATGCGTCAGCAGCTTCGGAGCCTTTACCGAAAACGAGAATCCGGCCGGCACCGTTGCGGCCCAGCGGGCGTACGTCGCCGGCTGGTGCGAACGATAGAAGCTGGAGTTGACCTCGACCGCAGGATACCGGCTCGCATACCGCTCGAGGTGGCTGCCATCGGGCGCGAAGAGCGCGTGATGTTCTGGTCGTATGGACCAGCCGGCACAGCCGACATGAAATTGTGATGCCATCCGATCGGAGGCAATGCAAGCGGTGATCCGATCGGTGATGCGCACATGGCTGTGCTAGCATTCCGCTCATCTCAGAGATGTTTCCTCGGCCATTGCGGACGGCCGCGCTGTGCGCCATCTACGGGTTCCTCAGCGTCATTGTCTGCCTGCCGCTCTTCGAGCAGCCCGAAGCGCTCGGCGCCAACGACTGGGATCAACACCTCTTTTATTACGGCTCGGTGCTGAAGAGCGTGGTCGAGTACGGCCAGCTGCCATTCTGGAACCCGTGGTACTGCGGCGGCAACGTGCTGTGGCAGAACCCGCAGATCGCGATTCTCAGCCCCGTCTATCCCCTCACCGCGTTGCTGTCGCTGCAACTGGCAATGAAGGTCAACATCGTCCTCCATTACTGGATCGGTTTCGTCGGCATGCACGTGTTGCTGACGAGGGTCATCGGCGTCACGTTCCTGCCGGCGGTGATCTACCTGGCCACGCTCGTCACCGCGTCCGGTGCGCCGGCGATTCACTTGCGGGCCGGCCACAGCGTGTTCCTGCCAGGCTTCTACCTGCCGCTGCAGTTGTACTTTTTCTTCCGCGCGTTCAAGACCGGCGCGTGGCGCGATATTTTCCTGGCCGCGGCCACGCTCGCGTTAATGGTGTTCAACGGCGGGACCCACATTCTGCCGATGTCGTTCGCGGCGCTGGGCACCTTTTCGGTCGTCGCGGCGATGGCGAAACGCGACTGGCGCCCGTTGCTGATCGTCGCCGCGTTCACCGCGGCCGGCCTGGCCTACTCGGCGCCGAAGCTGCTGCCGGTGGGCCTGTTCGTGAGCGGCGAGCGGTTCTGGGACACGCGCAACCCCACCGAGCATCCGGATCGCGTCACGCTCGGGATTTTGCGGCAGACCTACCTGGTGCCGACGCAACACGTCGGCGGCCGCTTGCCGCAGCAGCGGCACGGCTGGCATGAGTACGGCAATTACATCGGCTACGCCGGCGTGGCCGTCGTGGCGATCGGACTCATCTGGGCCTTCGCGCGCCGGCGCGCGGCCGACCGGTGGTTCGGCCTGGCGCTGGCGGTCACGACCGTGATGCTGTTTGCGCTGTCGCTCGGTGAGTTCAGCCGGTTTGCGCCGGCGTCGCTTGCCACTCACCTCCCGCTGTTCTCGAGTTTCAGGATTCCGAGCCGATACACCATCCCGTTCATTCAGTTTGCCGCGCTCACGGCCGCCTGGGCGTCCGCCGGATGGCTGAGCAGCCCGCGGCTCGCACCAGGGGCACGTGTCGTCGTCGCGATCGCGTGCCTCGGCGCATCGGCGCACCTGGTCGCGATGAACCGCGGCAACTTCTCGAAGGTGTTCGCGCAGCCCGCCTTCGACACGTCGTTCCCATGGAAGGGCGGGCCGTCACAGATCACGGTCGATTCCGAGTCAAGCGCCTACGGGCCAGGCTCACCGATGCTGCGCGCCCTGACGGAAGATCGCGCGTTCTATCACTGCTACGAATCGCTGCAGACGTTCCGGACCGCGCTGGCTGATCCGGCGCACGTGCTGGCGGAGGCGCCCCCGCCGGTCGCGCAGCGTTTCTCACCGAACCGTGTCGAGTTCGACTATCCCGGGCGCGAGAAGCCGACGCGCCTCTACCTGAATTACAACTGGTCGCCCGGCTGGACGAGCACGGCAGCGCCGATCGATGCGGCCTCGAAGGAAGTCATGGGGTTCGTCGTGATGCAGCCCGGACAGTCGGGGACATTTTCGTTCTCGTTCGTGCCGCCGGGGCTGTTCGCAGGCCTGGCGATCTTCGCGATCGCCATCGCCATTTCGGTGGTTCTGCAACGACGATCGCGACGGCATCGCCCCTAGCTACATCTTCGGCTTGTCGTTCTTCAACTGGACGACAATCACTTCCACCGGCGCCTTGCCGGGATTGACGTCGGCGTGCTGCGTGCCGGCCTTGTCGGCTTCGAGCCACATCGCTTTGCCGGCTTCCAGCTTGTAGGTGTCCATCACCTTGCCATTCCCATCGACGACGTTGAGCATGCCGCCATTGAGGGAGATGAGCGCACGGCCGTGATCGTGGCGGTGCAGCGCCAGCGGCTGGCTGGGCATCACGATCGACTTCCACACCTGCACTTCGCTGTTCTCGAATTGCGGTTCGCGACGGCTCGCCGCGGCCTGCTGGCCGATCACAACTCCGGCGCCAAACACGGTCACCAGTACCGTCATTCCAACCATCACCTTGATCTTCATCGGACCTCCCTTAAATGCGTTACACCGAATTCACAGAAACACTGAAACACCGAAACATTCTATTCATTGGGACAGTAAGAAAAACCCGTTCTCTGTGTTTCAGTGCTTCTGTGTTTCCGTGGATGCATTTCTAGTGTTTCGTTTTATAAGTCCTGTTAGCATCGAGGCCCGCGTTGCGCCCGGATGGCAAGGCGCGACGACCGAGCAATACCGAGTGTTTGTGAGGGAGGAGTAACGCAGCCAGGCGGGATGCAGCGCGGGCCGAATGCAACAGGACTTGTGAAACGAGACACTAGCTGGCACCCAGCAGGTTCGCCGCGTTTCTCCCGGCGATGCCCTCGCGCTCGGCGGGCGAGACGGGCAAGCGGCTCACGGCATCGAGCATCTTCGGGATGCTGCCGATTTGATGCGGATAATCGCTGCCCGCCAGAATGTGATCGGCGCCGGCGAACTTGATCGCCAGCTCGATGCAATTCAGGTCGAAGTTCACGGTGTCGTAGTAGAACTGCTTCAGGTACGAGCTCGGGGCGCGGCTGATGTTGGCGCGGCACTCCTCGAACGCCTCGTAGCCGCGATCGAACCGCTCGGCCAGGTACGGCACCGCGCCGCCCATGTGACAGAGCACCCACTTGATGTTCGGATAGCGCTCCGGGACGCCGGCGAACACGAGGTGGGCGGCCGCCAGCGTAGTGTCCATCAGGAAGCCGACCAGCGGCATCAGCCAATACTGCTCCATCGCTTCGACGCCGAGCGGATGCGCCGGATGAATATAGATGACCGCCTCACGCTCGTTGGCTTTCCGCCAGAGCGGCTCGTAGACCTTGTCGGCCAGCGCCACGCCGTTGACGTTGCTGAACACCATTGCGCCGGGCAGGCCCAGCGTGGTCATCGCGCGCTCGAGCTCGGTCACCGATGCGGCCGGGTCGTTGAGCGGCAGCGTCGCCAGCGACAGGAAGTGCGTGCGCTCCCTCACGGCCGCGGCAAACGCGTTGTTGACGTGCCTCGCCATCTCGACCGCGGTCGCCGGCTCCTCGAAGTGGGTGCCGGGCGTCGTAAAGGTGATCACCTGCTTGTCGACGCCGTGCTTCTTCAATACGCCCTCGCGATAGTCGAGATCGCGGTGACCCGGCACGAGGATGTTGTAGTCGCCGGGATAGTGAAGACGGGGATTGCCCTCGCCGTCATAGTCCATCCGGACTCTCGTCGGACCCTGCTTCACAGCCGCGAGATATTCCGGTGGGTAGTAGTGATTATGGAAATCTATCTTCATGTGCCTAGGGTGCGTAGAGTGCCTGGGGTGCCTAAGGGTTTATGCCTGGTGCCGGGCAACGGCGGGTCCTTAAATACTTACTCAAGCCAAGCCGCAAGCCTCAAGGCGTCGGGTTCTTTCGACGCCACAAATAATACGCGGGAATGCCCGAGGCCACGATCAGGAGTCCGATCGCGCTGTTGGCGAGGTCGGCGCGGATCTGGTTGATGACGATCATGACCGACACAATCACGAACACGATCGGCGCCAGCGGCACCAGCGGCATGCGCCACGCAGGCGCGTATCCCGGACGGCGGCGCAGCAACACGACGCCGAGCGCAAGCATCGCAAAGAACACCCACTCGGTATAGATCACACGCGTGAAGAGCGCGCGATAACTGCCGGTGGCGACCAGCACCGACGCCCAGAACGCCTGCAGGACGATCGCCCGATCCGGCGTCTGAAACGTCGGGTGCAGGTGGTTGAACCAGCGGAACGACGGGTGGTCCTGCGCAATCTGGTAGTAGACCCGCGGCCCGGCAAGCACGATGCCGTTCAGCGCGCCGAACGCGCTGAACATCACCAGCGCCGAGATCGCACCGGCCGCCCCGGTGCCCGCCAGCACGTCGAATGCATCCGCTGCCACGCGCGTCGACGTCATGACCTTCTCGATCGGCAGCGCGCGCAGGTAGACGGCGTTCAGGCCGATGTAGCACACCGTCACCACGACGACGCCGATCATCAGCGCCCGGGGAATCGTGCGTGTCGGGTCGACGGTCTCTTCCGCCGTATAGGTGACCATGTGCCAGCCGCCAAAGGCGAACAGACCTGCCGCCACCGCGAGCAGGAAGTTGCCGGCGTCAATCTCGGCGGCCGGCGCCGGCGACGCCGGCACGTTGCCGCTCATGGCCCACCCGAGCAGGATGATCGCCACCACCGCGGCCAGCTTCACCGCCGTGAACGCCGTCTGCAGGCCGCCGCCAAACCTCACGCCGACGTAATTGATCGCCGACAGCGCCACGATCGCCGAGACCGCCACTACCTTCAGGCCGATATCACTCAGCGGGACGAAGAAGCCGGCATAGCGCGCAAACACGGTCGCGATGGCCGCCAGGATGCCGGTATGCATCGACCAGAACGTCGCCCAGCCCCAGACGAAGCCGGTCAGCGGCGAGTAAATCTCCTTCAGGAACACGTAGACGCCGCCGGTGCGTGGGTACGCAGACGCCAGCTCGGCGCAGACGAGCGCGCCCACCAGCGTCAGTACGCCGGCCACGGTCCACGCCAGCACCACCGCCAGTGGCGAAGGCACCAGGCTGGTGATCTCCGACGCCTGCACGAAGATTGACGAGCCGATGATCGTCCCGACCACCAGGGCGGTGGCCGTGGGCAGTCCAATGCCGCGCGCGAGCGTGTTCAGGCGGCCGCGACCTTCCTGGCCAGCGCCCGCTCGAAGGCCTGGACCGCGCGCTGCATCTCGGCCATCGTGCCGATCGAAATGCGGGCGTGCGTCCTGTGGTACGGCGGGAAGTCACGGCCGACCAGGACGTTCTCGGCAGCGCAGGCATTGCGGAAGTCCGCGGCCGGGCGCTTGATGTCGATGAAGATGAAGTTGGTTTGCGAATCGGTCGGTTTGTAGCCGCGATCGGCGAACCACTTCATGGTAAAGGCACGCGCGTCGGTGTTGCGCTTCGACTCGGCCGCAAGCACCGCCGGATCCAGCTGCAGCGCCGCGCGGACCGCGGCGACGCCCAGCAGGTTCACCGAGCTGATGCCGTCCCAGTCGGCCATCTTCTTGATCGAGTCCTTGTGAGCGACGGCGTAACCGACGCGCAGGCCCGCCATGCCGTAGGCCTTCGAGAACGTGCGGGTCACCACGACGCGCGGGTTCGTGACGGCGACCGGAATCATGGTCTCGTAGCCGGGCATCGTGGCGTACTCGAAGTACGCTTCGTCGACCAGGATGGTCGTCGCCGGGGACGATTTGTTGACGGCGGCGATGTAGTCGCGCGTCGCCTTGCCGCCGATGGCGGTGGCGACCGGGTTGTTGGGGTTGCAGTAGAACACCATGCCCGCGCCCTTCGACGCGCCGAGCAGTGCGTCGAGATCCATCTTGAGCTCGGCGTTCAACTTCACGCCGGTCACCGGATAGCCCATCAACTGCGCGTACTCCGCGCATTCCTCGTAGGCGGGAATGGCGGCGACCAACCCGGCCGTCTTCGAGCAGAAGATGTGAGTGGTCGTTCGCAGGAGCTGCGTCGAGCCTGATCCGACGAGCACGTTCTCGGGCTTCACCCGGTGCTTGCCGGCGATGAGCTCCGCGAGCGCATCGACGCTGTCGTTCGGGTAGCGGCCCGCGTTCGAAAACACGCCGCGAACGGCGTCGAGCACGGCCTTGCCAGGACCGTTGGGGTTCTCATTGCTGGACAGGATGATGCGCGGGCCCGCAGCGTTCGGTGCGGCGCCGTTAAGCGCCTCGAGGCTGAACGGCCCTGCCTCTCGTCCACGCCCGCCGATCCACGCGCCGGCAGCGCCCGCACCCAGCGTCTGCACGAATGACCGTCGAGAGAGAGACATCACAGTCTCCTTTCTTTGCTCGCGCTTGTCGTCGTGGTCCCGAGCACCCTGCGGAACACGTCAACCGCCCGCTGCATTTCGGGCATCGTGCCGATCGAGAAGCGGCAATGAGTGTTTTCGTAGGGTGGGAAGTCGCGGCCCACCAGCACGCCGGCCGCCGCGCAGGCATCCCGGAACGGGGCCGCGGGCCGCTTGAGGTTGACGAAGATGAAGTTCGACTGCGAGTCGGTGGCGGTGAACCCCATGCCGGCAAACGCCTTGACGGTGAAGGCCTTCACCTCGGTGTTGCGCTTGCGCTCCTGCTGGATGTGCGCCGGGTTGCTGAGGCCCGCGACCATCGCGGCAATTTGCGGCGTCGCGATGCCGTACGGCAGCCGGAAGCGCTCCAACCGCGCGATCGCCGGCGCGTGGCCGATGGCGTAGCCGATCCGCAGGCCGGCCATGCCGTAGGCCTTTGAAAACGTCCGCGTCACGAACACGTTGGGCGTGCTCAGTGCGATATCGACCGCGCTCGAGTAGTTCGGATCGGTGACGTAATCGTGATAGGCCTCGTCGATCAGGATGATCGTGTCGGGTGAGGCCGCGCGCACCCGCTTGACGAAGTCGGCAACCGCCGCCTTGCCGTGCACGGTGGCGGTCGGGTTGTTGGGATTGCAGAAAAAGACGAGGCCGGCGCCCTTGGCCGCTTCGACCGTCTTCTCTATATCTATCTGCAACTTGTCATTGAGCTTGACCTGCCGAACCGGGGTGCCGATTTTTCGGGCCGTATCGGTGGGGTTCTCGAACGACGGAAACCCCGTGGCAAGTGGCCTGGTCGCGGACGTGAACGCGCGGACGGCGTTGGTCAGGATTTCTCCGGACCCCGCGCCCATGACGACGTTCGCGGCCGTGGCGCCGGGAAACCTGGCCGCGATCGCAGCCGGAAGCGTGCCCTCGTGCGGCGTTGCGTTGAACGGATAGCGACCGGCTTCCGGGAACTTGCCGGCAAGGGCGTCGAGCACGTGCTGGCCGGGCCCCAGCGGGTTCTCGTTGGAGTTGATGCGCACGGCGTTGACCCCTGCCGGCGTGGCCTGTTCCGCAAACCCCAGCCGCGCCTCGCGTCCGCGATCGGAAATCACCTCGGGAAACAGCGGGTTGGCGTCGGGAGTCACGAGCCGTTGGAAGAGTCGCCGACGGGTCAGCGACATACGCTGCCTCCTTCAGGAATGGCGGTTAGTGCGCGACGGATTGGGGGGAATTCTACACTACTCGTCGCGCAAGACGCGCACGGGATCGAGGCGGGAAGCACGGCGCGCCGGGACGTAGCTTGCGCCCAGACCGATCACCGCGAGCAGCGTCAAGGCGACGCCGACGGTCATCGGATCTGTGGGTTGCAAGCCAAACAACAACGTTCGCGCCGCCCGGGCGGCGCCCAATCCGAGCGCCGTGCCGATCACCAATCCGATAGCGACCAGCACGCCGGCCTCACGCAACACCATGCGCAGCACGGCGCTACGTGTGGCGCCCATCGCCAGCCGAATGCCGATCTCGTTCGACCGGCGCGCGACGGTGTATGACATCACGCCGTACAGGCCGACGGCGGCGAGCAGGCCCGCCAGCGTCCCGAACGCACCGGACAGCGCGGCCATCAGGCGTTCGCTGACCAGTCCGCCGCTGATGGTTTCGTTCAAGCGCGAGAAGTCGATATCGATCGCAGGATTGACCTCGGCAATCCGCTGCGCCACGGCCGGCAGGAGCCCATCGAGCGTCCCACGCGGCTTGATCACAAAGCGGACCCAGTTTCCCGCCTCGGCCGCCTGGGAGGCGGCAAGCACGATTAGCGGCTCGAAGTCCTGCCGCAGGTAGGTGTGCTTGGCATCGCGCGCCACGCCGATGATCTCAAACGTCTGCGCCGACGTGCCCGGCCGCGTCTCGAGGCGGACGACCCGGCCGAGCGGGTCGGCGTTACCGAGCGACTTGCGCACGAACGCTTCGTTGACGATCGCGACCGGGGGCGACTGGCGCGAGTCGCCCGGACCGAAGTCGCGGCCGCGGACGATCGGGACGCGCAGCGTCTCGAAGTAGCCGTTGCCGACGCGCGTGAAGTTGGCCAGGAACGGCTCGCCCGTCTGGCCGGCCAGTCCGTCGACCATGGCGTTCTCGTTCCAGAAGCTGCCGGCGAGCGGGACGTAGTCGGCCTGGGCGACGCTGGCAACGCCGGGCAGCGCAGCGATCCGATGCCGGATGTCGTCGCGCAGCGCGCGGCCGCGATCGGCGTCGCCGCCGAGGCTGCGGTGATTCAGGTAGGCCACCACCACGTCCTGATCGAAACCGGTGTCGATGCTGATCAAGTTGTAGAGCGTGCGCGTGAACAGCAGCGCGCCGATCAGGAGCACCAGCGAGAGGGCGACCTGCGCGACGACCAGCACCCGCCTCAGCCCGAAGCGCTCGCGGCTCATCGTGACGGCCCGCCCGCCCGCCTTGAGGGCGATCGCCGGAGACAATGCCGTCGCCTTGAGCGCCGGCGCGAGGCCGAACAGCAGGCACGCCAGCACCGAGACCGCGGTGGTGAACGCAAACATCTGCGTGTTCCAGCTGAGGTCGATGAAGATGGTGCCGAAGCCCGACGCGATCTGCGCGATGAGAATCGTCGTCAACGCCCGGGCCACGACGATCCCGAGCAGCGTCCCGATCAACGCCAGCAACACGCTTTCGACGAGCAGTTGTGCGACGAGGCGGCGGCGCGCCGCGCCGATGGCGAGGCGGATGGCCATCTCGCGCTCGCGCGCGCTGGCCCGTGCCAGCAGCAGGTTGGCGAGGTTGGCACACGCAATCAGGAGCACCAGACCGGTCGCGCCAAGCAGCACAGCGAGAGGCCTGCCAAACTGCGTGCGAATGCTCGACACGCCGGATGACGCCGGCAGGGCTGTCAGCTTATTTGTGACGAATTTCTTTTCGACGTCCGGGGTGTAGTAGTCAGCCGGCATGGTGGCCGCCATGATCCCGGGCGACAGCGACGCGAGGTGATCGATCGCCTGCTCGGGCGTGCGGCCGGGCGCGAGCCGGCCAATCGCGGCCAGCCACCAGTTGCTGCGCGAGCGGTCGCGGCCCTCGCCGTTCTGCGTCAGCGCATCGCCGCAGATCGGCAGCGCGACGTCGAAGCGGCGGCCGACGTCCAACCCGAAGAAGTCCTTCGGCGCCACGCCGAGGATGTCGAAGCGGACGCCCTCGAGGCGAACCGTTTGCTGCAAGACCGAAGCGGACCCGCCGAACTCGCGCTGCCAGTACGCGTAACTCAGCACCGCGCCCGGCGATCCGCAGCCGGGCCGATCCTCCTCGGGCGTGAAGAACCGCCCGATCACCGGCTTGAGTCCAAGCACGCCGAACATCTCGCCGCTCGCCCACAAGCCCTCGATGCGATGCACCTCGCCGCCGTCCGCCGTATTCAGTTGCCCGTTGCTCCACGCAAACATGCCGCTGAAGACGCCCTGCCGCTGACGGACTTCATCGAACATCGCATAGGTGAGATTCGGGCGCCGGCTGGTGAAGGTGCCGATCCGGGACGTGCCGGGCGGAAAGCGCACCTCGACAAGCTCGTCAGGGCGCTCGACCGGCAGCACGCGCAGCCGCACGGCATCGAGCAGTTGAAAGATCGCGGTGTTGGCGCCGATGCCGAGCGCCAGCGAGATAATGGCCGCGGCGGCGAAGCCCTTGTCGCGCAGCAGCAGCCGCGCGGCATATCGCGGGTCCTGCCAGATCGCGTCGACGGGTCGGAGCGTGTTCATCCAGTAGATCTCCTCGCGCACCAGCGCGGTGTTGCCGAATTTCCTGACGGCGGCGTCGCGGGCCGCCTGCGGCGCCAGGCCCCGCGCGATGTTGTCGTCGGTTTCGATGGCGATGTAGGACGCGATTTCGCGCGCGGCGTCGTCATCGCGGCGCGAGCGTCGGAAGAAACGGGTCCACACCATGACGTCAGCCGGCGGCCGGCTTCATGACCCGCCCGATCGCCTGCACCAGCTGCTCCCACCGGCTGGTCTCGGCGGCGAGCGTCTTCCGCCCGCTCGGCGTCAGCCGGTAGTACTTGGCCTTGCGATTGTTCTCGGAGGTGCCCCAGAACGCCGCCACATACCCGCGGTCCTCGAGGCGGTGCAGCGCCGGATAGAGCGACCCGTGCTCGACCTGCAGGACGCGATCCGAGCCGCGCTCGATGGCGTGTGCGATGGTGTGGCCGTGCGCGGGGCCGAGCACGAGCGACCGCAAGATCAACATGTCGAGGGCACCCTGCAGCATGTCGCCGCCGCCCGCTTCGCTTCGACGAGGCATGCGGAACAGGCTACTCCACTAGAATATCTATGGGAAGCAAATTCACGGCGCACGCGCTCGCCCGCCGGGGCCCGATCGGCTGGCACAGGATAACGGCCGGCTGCGATAAGCTCAGTGCATGTACCGGAGGCGTCTGTGGATATATGCCGTGCTCGCCTGCCTGATCCCAACCGCGGCAATGGCTCAGCTTCGGACCCAGGTGGTGGCGACCGGCCTCACCAATCCCGTGGCCTTCGTCGCCGATCCGGGTGACCCCTCGACGTTCTATGTGGTCGAACAGCGGGGCACGATCCGGACGATGCGGAACAACACGGTGTCGGCGACCTTCGTGCTCGATCTGCGATCGCAGATCGCCACCGGCGGCGAGCGCGGCCTGCTCGGCCTCGCCTTCCCACCCGGCGCCGCCGAGTCGCGGCGCGTCTTCGTCAACTTCACCAATCCCGACGGCCATACCGTGGTCGCGCGCTACACGCGCGACGGGCAGGGCCGGTTCGAGGCCGCGTCGCGGTTCGACTTGATGTGGCCCGACGGCCGGCGCTTCATCGAGCAGCCGTTCTCCAACCACAACGGCGGACACCTGGCGTTTGGTCCCGACGGCTTTCTCTACATCGGCCTCGGCGACGGCGGCAGCGGCGGCGACCCCATGCACCTGGCGCAAAATCCCAACAGCCTGCTCGGCAAGATGCTGCGCATCGACGTGACTGTTCCCGAGGGCGATCCGCGCGGCTACCGCGTGCCCGACGACAACCCCTTCGTCGATCGGGAGCCGATTGCGGCGCTGCCGGAAATCTGGGCGTTGGGCTTGCGCAATCCCTGGCGCTACAGCTTCGACGACTGGACGCGCGGCGGCACCGGCGCATTGGTGATCGCCGACGTCGGCCAGAACAGCCGCGAAGAAGTGAACTGGGAGCCGATGGGCGCCGGCGGGCGCAACTACGGGTGGCGGCTGCGGGAAGGCCGCGCCGCGTACGATGCGCGGCTGCCGGCCGCGTTTCTGCCGCTCACCGAACCGATTCACGATTACCCGAGGACCAACGGCGAGTCGATCACCGGCGGCGTGGTGTATCGCGGCGCGGCGCTCGCGCCGATGTTCAACGGCCGTTATTTTTTTGCCGACTACATTGCCGGGCGGGTCTACACCATCGGCCTGGCGCTCGACGAGCATCAGGAGGCCACCGCCCTGGACGTCCTGGAGCTCACCGCCATGCTGGGCGGAACCTCCGAGCTGGGACTAATCAGCTCGTTTGGCGTGGATGGCGACGGGGAGATATATCTCGTCAGCTATTCTCGCGGCCGAATTCTCAAGATCATCCCGCAATAACAGGAGATTAGGAGGTCAGGGTATTTTGATCAAAATTCTCCTGGTCTCCTGAGCTCCTGTGAGCGCTTTGGTATGCTGAATAGATATGCCTGCCCCGACCGTCGTCACCCGACGCACCCGTAAACGCCGCGCCGCCGAGGCGGCGGCGTCACAGGCGCCGCGGCCCAACGACTGGTCCAGCCTTGACCCCAATGACCTCACCGCGCCGGCGCTGTTCATCAACCGTGAGCTGAGCTGGCTGTCCTTCAACGAGCGCGTGCTCGCCCAGGCCCAGGACGCGTCGCATCCGCTGCTCGAGCGCGTCAAGTTCCTCGCCATCTCGGGCACCAATCTCGACGAGTTCTTCATGGTGCGGGTCGCCACCATCCTGAAGAAATTCCGCGCCGGCATCGAAGAGGTGTCGATCGACGGCCTCACCACCGATCAGGAGCTGGCCACGATCCGGGGGCGCGCGCTGACGCAAATCGACGACCAGACGACGTGCTGGTCGCAGTCGCTGCGGCCGCTGCTGGCCGCCGAAGGCATCCACTTTCTCGAGCCCGCCGACTATACGCCGGCGATCGACACCTGGCTGGCGCAGTACTTCAAGGACCACATCTTTCCGGTGCTGACCCCGCTCGCGTTCGACCCCGGCCATCCGTTCCCGTATATCTCGAACCTCAGCATGAACCTCGCGGTGCGCGTCCGCCATGCCGGCCGCACCAAGTTCGCGCGCGTCAAGGTGCCGGGCATGCTGTCGCGCTTCATCGAGCTGCCGGCGAGCCTGTCGCCCCACCCGGGCGTCTCGAACGTGTTCCTCGAAGACGTGATTCGCCGCAACATCCAGCAGCTGTTCCCCGGCACGCAGGTCGAGGGCACGCATCTGTTCCGGATCATCCGCGACACCGACATGGTGATCCAGGAAGACGAGGCCGACGACCTGCTCGAGACGGTCGACCGCGGCTTGAAGCAGCTGCGCTACGGCGCGCTGTCGCTCCTGCAGGTCGAAGCCGACATGCCCAAGCGGGTGTTGAGCATCCTGATCGAAAATTTCGAAGTCGACGAGGACGTCGTGGCGCGCACCACCGACCGCTTCGGCTACGGTGACTGGAACTCGCTCACCAAGCTGCACCGGCCGGCGCTCAAGTACCCGGCGTTCACGCAGCGCACGCTGTGGGCGCCCGACGAAACCGACAAGGTGTTCGACCAGATTGCCGACCAGGATTTCCTGGTGCATCACCCGTTCGACTCGTTTACCTCGGTCGAAACGTTCCTGCGCGCGGCGGTCGAAGATCCGCACGTCATCGCGATCAAGATCACGCTGTACCGCATCGGTCCCGACTCGCCGCTGGTCGACCTGCTGATCCAGGCCGCCGAGCAGGGCAAGCAGGTCGCGGTGCTGGTGGAGCTGAAGGCGCGCTTCGACGAGCGCAATAACATCGCGTGGGCGACGCGGCTGGAAGCGGCCGGCATCCACGTGGTGTACGGCCTGATGAACCTCAAGGTCCACTGCAAGTTGTGCCTGGTCGTGCGCAAGGAGACCGACGGCATTCACCGCTACGCCCACGTCGCGACCGGCAACTACAACCGCGTGACGTCGCAGATCTACACCGACCTCGGGGTGTTCACCGCCGAAGAAAGCATCCTCGACGACATCAGCGAGGTCTTCAACTCGCTGACCGGCTATTCCAGCAAGCGCTCGTACAACGCGCTGCTGGTCGCGCCGATCGGCCTGCGCCAGGGCATCCGCGCGCTGGTCGAGCGCGAGATCGAGCACGCCAAGGCCGGACGGCCGGCGCGCATGATCTTCAAGAACAACGCGGTCGCCGATCAGGCGATGATCCGGATCCTCTACCGCGCGTCGCAGGCCGGCGTGGCGGTCGACATGATCGTGCGCGGCGTCTGCTGCCTGCGGCCCGGCATTCCCGGCATCAGCGATCGCATCAAGGTCCGCTCGATCGTCGGCCAGTTCCTCGAGCATTCGCGCATTTACTATTTCGAGAACGGCGGCACCCCCGAGGTCTACCTCGGCAGCGCCGACCTGATGGAACGCAACCTCGACCGCCGCGTCGAGGTGCTCGCGCCGATTCTCGACGCCTCGATCCGGCAGATGATCCGCGACGCGGTGCTCGAGGTGCTGCTGAGCGACACCGATCGCGCATGGGAGCTGCAGACCGACGGATCCTACGTGCGGGCGGTGCCGCCCGAGGGCGTGCCGCCGCTCAACTCGCAACGGTTCCTGCTCGAATGGTACGCGGCGCAGCACGAAACCTAGCGTCATGCTGACGCGCCCCGTGGGAACAGTGATGTGAGCGAGTTTCACGGCCTGCTGCTCCGCCAACTCGAACGACATTTTCCCGGCGGTGTGCCATCCAGCCTCGAGCCGCTGCTCGCGGCGATCGACGAGACCTACCGCCAGTTCGACAGCGACCGGGCGGTGCTGGAGCGGTCGCTCGACCGCAGCTCGCAGGAACTGCTGCAGGCTGACACGCAGCTGCGCGTCCTGGTCAGCGCGTTTCCCGATCAGGTCGTGCGACTCGACGCCGGCGGCACGATCCTCGACGTCAAGGGTGCGGTGCCGGCAGAATCGACCCGGCGCTGGGTCGCGGGCCAGCGGGTCCGCGACCTCGTCGACGGCGCGGCGCGCGACGCGATGACCCGGGCGATGGCGCGGGTGGCCGCCGAGCAAGTGCCGCTCTGCGTCGAAATCGAGCTCGGCACCGCGACGCCGGCGGCGCGCTTTTGCGAAGCGCGGCTGGTGCCGATGGAAGAGGGTCAGCTGCTGCTGATCCTGCGCGACGTGACCGAGCGGCACTACGCCGAAAAGCAGCTGCGCGCGAGCCAGATCGCGCTGCACGAGACGCACCGTGACCTCGAGCGGCGCGTCGAAGAGCGCACCGCCGCCCTGGCCCGCGCCAACGACGAGCTGCGGCGCGAGATGGCCGACCGCCACGCCGCGGAGGCGAAGCGCGGCGAGCTGGAGGAGCAACTGCGCCACGCGCAGAAGATGGAGGCGATCGGCCGCCTCTCGGGCGGCATCGCGCACGACTTCAACAACCTGCTGACCGCGATCCGCGGCTACTCAGAGCTGCTGTTGAAGTCACTCAAGGGGTCGCCGCTGCGGGCCGATGTCGAGGAGATCTTCAATGCCGCCGAGCGGGCGGCGGCGCTCACGGGCCAGCTGCTCGCCTTCAGCCGCCGGCAGATTCTCTCGCCCGAGATCGTCGGCGTCAACCAGCGCGTGACCGACATGACCCGCATGCTCAACCGCCTGATCGGCGAGCACATCGCGATCGATCTGCACCTGGCGACTGACCTGTGGCCGGTTCGCGCCGATGCCGCGCAGCTGGAACAGGTCGTGGTCAACCTCGCGCTCAACGCCCGCGACGCCATGCCCGAGGGCGGGCGCCTCGCGATCGAAACCGCGAACCAGGACATCTCGCCGCAGCAGGCGCAGAAACTGGAAATCGCACCGGGCGCGTTCGTCGAGCTGCGCGTGCGCGACACCGGCGTGGGGATGGCCCCCGAACTGCAGGGCCGCATCTTCGAGCCGTTCTTCACCACCAAGCCCAAGGGCGCGGGCACGGGGCTCGGACTCTCGATGGTCTACGGCTTCGTGCGGCAGAGCGGCGGCGCGGTCTCGGTCACGAGCACGCCGGGCCACGGCACCACCTTCTCGCTGTTGCTGCCGCGCACCGACGACACCACGGCGAACCGCACGCCGACACCGAAGACGCTGCTGCCGCAGGCGCGCGGCAGCGGCACCATCCTGATCGTCGAAGATGAACGCGCGCTGCGGCGGCTATCAGCGACCGTGCTGGGGCAGGCGGGCTACCTGACACTCGAAGCGACCGACGGCCTGCAGGCGATCGACCTGTTCACCGTGCACGTGCACAGCATCGTGATGGTCGTGACCGACGTCGTCATGCCGCGCATGGGCGGG
>JANOZI010000311.1:0-9373 GCA_031429375.1 Acidobacteriota bacterium
CGAGGCGACCACCAGGATGCCGCCGTACAACCACGGCCGCGGAATCGCGAGCAGCTTCACCCACAGGCCGACCAGTGGAAGGTTGAGCACGAGCAACATCAGGTTGCCGACGTAGAGGCTGGCGATCACGCCCCACACCAGCGCCGGCTCGTGTTGAAACAGCAGCGGCCCGGGCTGCAAACCGAACTGCTGAAACGCGGCCAGCAGCACCGCGGCGGTCGCCGACGTCGGCAGGCCAAGCGTCAGCAGCGGCACCAGCGTGCCGGCGGCCGAGGCGTTGTTCGCCGCCTCCGGACCCGCCACCGCATCGATTGCGCCGTGGCCGAACACCTCCGGACGGCGAGACAATCTTTTCTCGACGGCATAGGAGAGCAGCGTCGGCAGCGCGGCGCCGCCGGCCGGCAGTGCGCCGAGCGGAAAGCCGATGACCGTGCCGCGCAGCCACGGCTTCCACGAACGCGACCACTCGTCGGCGCTCATCCACAGCGATCCCTTTACGGGGAGCGGCTGCTCATCTGCCGGACCGAGGCCGGCTATCCACAACGTTTCGCCGATGGCGAACAAGCCGATGGCGACGATCACCGGATCGATTCCGTCGAGCAGATAGGGCACCCCGAACGTGAAACGCGCCTGGCCGCTCAAGGCATCGATGCCGACAAACCCGAGCATCAGGCCGAGCAGAAGACTGAGCCAGCCCGATCGGTTTTCGCCCCCAAGAACCGTCGTCACCGTGACGAAGGCCAGGACCATCAACGCGAAGTACTCGGCGGACCCGAAGGCCAGCGCCATGCGGACCATCACGGGCGCGGTCAGGGTCAGCGCCAGCGTGGCCAGCGTTCCGGCCACAAACGATCCGATCGCCGCGGTCGCCAGCGCCGCGCCGGCGCGGCCATTGCGCGCCATCTGGTGGCCGTCGATCGCCGTGACGATGGTCGCGCTTTCGCCGGGCGTGTTGAGCAGGATCGAGGTGGTCGACCCGCCGTACATGGCGCCGTAATAAATGCCGGCGAACATGATCAGCGCGGCCGTCGGATCGAGGCCGTACGTCACCGGCAAGAGCAACGCGACCGTGAGCGCCGGGCCGATGCCCGGCAGCACGCCAACGGCGGTGCCGAGCGAGACGCCGGCCAGCGCCCATAACAGGTTGAGAGGCTCGAGCGCGACGGCGAACCCGCGCCACAGATCAGTCATGAAAAAGAGAAGAGAGCAGTCAGAAGTGTGAAGTTAGACGTGAGAAGCGGGAATGACGGCAAGCTCACGCCGAGGCCGCGGCTGAAGATCACGTAGAGCAGCGACGAGAAGACGAGCCCGAGCGCCATGTCCTTCAGCGAGTCAGCGGCGCGCCACCCTCGTCCGCGCAGCGCATGCGATCCGGCGGTGAACAACAAGGTCGATGAGGCGATGAATCCCAGGGTGGGAAACATCAGCGGCTGGATCAACAGCGCCGTGCCGAGGACGACCACTCCGGGCTGCGCGCGCCGCGCTCCGGGCTCCGGCTGGCGTCCGCGGCGCCGTTGTATCAGAAAGGTGATCACAACAACTGCGAAGAGCGACGTCACGGTGGTGGGCAAGGTCGACGGCGTGACCGACATGGCCACGCGTCGTGACGGCGCGGTTTCGCTTGCGGCCAGGCGCTGTAACACAGCTTCGACTCGCGCCTGTTCGGCCAGCAGGAATTGGCGAAAGTCCGCGCCGGCAAGAAAGGTGTCTTCCCATCCGTTCTGCGCGAGCGTCTTCTTCCACGGCTCGCTGCGGACCATGCGCGCGATACGCTCGCCGAGCGCGTCGCGTTCGGCGTCGGAGAGGCCTGGCGGCGCCACGACCGCGCGCCAGTTGGCCAGGTCCAGCGCAATGCCCGATTCGCGCAGGGTCGGCGCCTCGATGGCGGCGATGCGCGCGGGCGCGGAGATGGCCAGTGCGCGCAGCTCGCCGGCGGCGATTTGCCCGGCAAACTCGCCGTAGCCGCTGACGGCGGCGGTGACCTGGCCGCCAAGCACCGCAGCCAACGCGGCGCCGCCGCCCGCGAACGCGATGTAGTTGACGCGCGAGGGCGCCAGGCCGAGTTGCTCCGCCATCAAGCGCACCAGCAGATCATCGGTGCCGCCCGCGGATCCGCCGCCCCACGCGATGGCACCGGGATCCGCCTTGAAGGCATCGGCGAGCGCCTGCATCGATTGGTAGGCGCTCGACGCGGGCACGACGATCACCTCCGTCTCGCCGGTGAGCCGGGCGATCGGCGTGGCGTCGGCGAGCGACACGGGGGAGTGGCTGGTGATCACGCCGCTGACCATTACCAGTCCGGTGACGAGCAGCGCGTGGGGATTGCCGCGTTCGGATTGCACGAACCGCGCGAGACCGATGGTGCCGGCCGCGCCGGGGACGTTGTCGACCTGCACGCTCGCGCCAGGCTCGATGGCTGCGAGCACGCGCTGCATCACGCGCGCGGTTTGATCCCACCCGCCGCCGGGCGCCGCGGGTGCCACGATCGTCAGCGGCGTCGACGCGTTGAGCACAACCGGTGCGAACAGCAGGATCACCAGAGCTCCGCGCAAGATCACGCGGGGATTCTATCCCGGCTAAGATCCCTTCATGCGCTATCTCCACTACGACGTTTTTACCGACCGCATGTTCGAGGGCAATCAGCTGGCGGTGTTTCTCGAGGCGCGCGGGCTGTCAACCGCGCAGATGCAAACGCTGACCCGCGAGATGAATTACTCCGAGAGCACTTTCGTGCTGCCCGCCGAAGCGACTGGCACCGACGTCCGGATGCGCATTTTCACGCCAGGCGCGGAGCTGCCGATGGCCGGCCACCCGACCATCGGCACGACCTTCGCCCTCGCGCACCTGGGTGTGATTCCAGCGGGCCGGGCTCGATGGGTGTTCGGGCTCGGTGTCGGCCCGACGCCGGTCGAGCTCACGTGGAAGGTCGGCGCCCTCGATTTTGCGTGGATGGATCAACGTCCGCCCGACTACCGCGAGCCGGTGTCGCGCGCGGATGTGATCCGCGCGACCGGCATCGACCCGTCAGCGATCGACGCCACCGGCCTGCCGATCGAGGAGATCTCGTGTGGCGTGCCGTTCACGTTCGTGCCGGTGCAGACCCGCGCGGCCCTCGACGCCGCCGAGCCTGACCTCGCCGTGATGCGGCGGCTGAAGAGCGGGTTCCCCGGCGATCACGTCGGCGTGTTCGTGTTCACCACCGAAGCGGTGGAGGCCGGCGTCACCGCTTACAGCCGGATGTTTGCCCCCGGGTCAGGCATTGCCGAAGACCCGGCGACGGGCGGGGCAAGCGGTCCGCTTGGCTGTTACCTGGTGAAGCACGGGCTGGTGCGGCGCGATCACATGCCGGACATGGTGAGCCTGCAGGGCGTGAAGATGGGCCGGCCGAGCCGCATTCACATCAGGATCACGGCGAACGCCACCGGCGCAATCACGCGCGTGCAGGTCGGAGGCAAGGCGGTGCGCGTCGGCGAGGGCACGATCGACCTTTAAGGGGCGAGCCGCGAGCGCGACCACGAGCCGTCGTCTTCGCGCGTGTACAACAGCCGATCGTGCAGGCGGCTCTTGCGGCCCTGCCAGAATTCGATTGTCTCGGGCCGAACGCGATAGCCACCCCAGAATGGCGGCAGCGGCACGGTGAGGGCGGCGTACTCGGCGGCCAGCCGGGCGTACCGATCTTCCAGCGCCGCGCGGTTGGGCACGACCCGGCTCTGTGGCGATGCGCACGCCCCGACCTGGCTTTCGAACGGACGCGAATGGAAGTACTGCTCCGATTCTTCGCGGGTCACCCGCGTGACGGCGCCGGTGATGCGGACCTGGCGTTCGAGCTCGGCCCAGAACAGCAGCAAACACGCGCGCGCGTTCTCGTCCAGCTGCCGCCCCTTCGCGCTTTCGTAGTTGGTGTAGAAGACGAAGCCGTCCGGGCCGAACCCCTTGAGCAGCACGATGCGCGCCGACGGCTCGCCGGCGCGCGATGCGGTGGCCAGCGTCATGGCGTTGACGTCGAGCAGTTGCGAGTCAACCGCCTCGGTCCACCACGCCGAGAACTGGGCGATTGCGTCGGCGAACGCATCCTCTTCCGTCAGTGCCCGGCTGGCATAGTCGCGACGCAGTGCCGACAGGTCGCCGCTCATTTCAATACCTCGACCCAAATCCCGAGGAACCGCTGATCGCGCGAAGCGGGATCCGCACTCTTCGGCGAGAAGCCATTGTCCGTCGAAATCGTGAGCGGACTCACGCCGCCGTCGGCCATCGGCAGTTCCACGTCCACCGCCTTGCCGGGTTCGAGCGCATGGACCTGCTGCCATCCGAGCGTGCTGATCGTGGCGGTGTTGGCCTGCCCGCCACAGTGGATGCGCAGCACGACCGGGCCGGTGCGGCCCGGCGGCACCGCCACCGTCACGGCGGCCGATCGCCCGCCGACGGTCCAGAACCCCTGCGGCTCCGGGTACATCTGCTCGTCGTGGAAGAACACGGTGACGCCATTGTAGACGCCGGCCGACAGCACCGCGGGCACGCGCGGCCGCGCGCCGGCATCGACGATGGCGGAGGGCGTGATCGCGATGGCGGCGATGGCGCGTTCCATTTCGAGCGGACCGCGAAAGCCCACGAAGCCGGCGTCAACCGGAAGCCATATCGACGTGCGCCATTTCTCGCCCGGCTGCGGTTGCAGGTTCCAGTTCTGGATCGGCAAGCCGACGCGGCCGATCTGCAGCGACAGCGGCGTCGGTCGCGCCGGCACGCGATCGCCGAAGGTCACGTCGACGTCGTAGGTGCCGGCCGGCAGCGAAAAGCGGCCGTTGTGAATCACCCGCACCGGTTGCGGATCGGTACGCTGCAGCGGTTTCACGCCCAGCGACAGTTGCGGCACGATCTCCGCCGCCGACACCTTGCGGATCGGGTCGTACCACACCGCCGCGGGGCGGACTCTCGAATCGAATCCGTCGAGAGCGACGAGGCGTGAGCGGGCGCCCAGTGCGACGTGAGGCAGCGGCGGATCGGATGGCAGCAGCGGGAACGTCAACGCCACGACTGCCAGGGCCGCGCTGAAGATCGCACCCGCGGCGAGCGCCGATGCGCCGGGCCGCACGCTGCGCACGCGCGCCAGCGCGATTGCGGCCGCGCCAGCGATTGCCAGCCACCACGAGGTATGCAGCCATGCAATGCGCGGGTCGTGATGCACGAACGTCGGCGCCAGCGACCACAGCTCCCATCGCGGCGACCAGTATTCGAGCAACGCGGAGGTGCCGTCGCGGCTGTTGTTGATCAGCAGCCCATCCTGCGCGACGGTCAGCGTGATCGCGATGGCCACACTCACCCACAGCAGCAAATGCTGCGCGGCGCGACGAGCCGATCCGGCCGGCGCGGCGCGAAATGCTGCCGCGATCGGCAGCGCGAGCAGCAGCAGGCCCGAGGCGAGCGGCCGGGCCGGCGCGGCGGTACCGCCCCACCAGATCCGGAACGCCCCCACCGTGGCGATGAGCGCGCCGAAGATCAGCGTGATCTCGATCGCCTGCCGCCGCAGCTCCCCGGGCGCCCGCCACATGGCCGCCAGGCCGGTGGCCGACAGGATGTAGACCGGCGCAAACGCGAGCAGGCCGTATTCCTGATCGAAGAGCAGGCCCGGCGCGCCGAAGATCAGGTTCAGCGGCGTCGTCTGCGTCAGCGATCCGTACGGCGCCTGCGGCAGCGGCACGCCCCAGATGGCGTAAAAGAATGCGAACCACGCCACCAGCGAAATCCCATACGGCGCTACCAGCGCGATGAGCTTCGGTGGGAAGCGCACTGAGGGGCTTGAGGCCCGAAGCCGGCCCAGTGCTATCAACATCAGCACCGCCGACATCGGCGCGTACTTCGTGCTCAGCCAGGGCAGCGACGCGCACGCGACGCCGATGGCGAGCCAGCGGCCGAGGGCCGGGCGCGACGGGTTGGACTGCACCGCGAGTACCAGTGCGATCATCACCGCCAGCGCCGCGACGATCTCGGGGTACACCGTGAACGTATTGAAGAGGAACGGCGCCGAGCCCGCAATCGCCGCCCACGCAAACGTGGCGGCGCCGGGCGCGTTGAGCGTGCTCATCGTCCACCACCACGCCAGCGTGGCCGCCGCCGCGGCCATCAGGATCAATACCGCGACCACGGCCTCGTAACCGCCCGCGCCGTACACGGGCGCCATCAACAGCGGCATGCCGATCGGATGAATCGAGTAGATCTCGCCGTTGGCGCCGCGCGTCAAATAGTGCGGTTCGAGGTCGGGCTGAAAATACTCCTTGTAGTCTTCGCGTCTGTGGTTGTTCTCGATCTTCAGGTCGCCGTCACGCCACAAGCTCTGCGCCAGCACCAGGTAATGCGGCTCGTCGCCAGACGGAAACAGCGGCGTGCGCGTCAACTGCGACGCGGCCAGGACCGACACGGTGACCGTCGCTATGAAAATGCCGGCGGCGACGCGCGCGATGGTCCAGCGCTCGATCGCGCGTGGGGTGATCAGCCGGGCCTGCCACAACACCCACAACTGCAACCCCGCGACCGCGAGCCACACGACGGCCGCCATCGGCCCCGACAGTGCCTGCAACACCGGCCAGCGATCGGGCACGACCGGAGTGAACGGAACGAGCAGCACGATGAGCGCGAACAGGGGGAGGACGAGCTCCGCGAGCCGCGGCCGGCGTCCCGCGGTGGTGCCGCGCGGCGCGTCGAGATGATCAATACCGACGAGCACCAGCGCCGCCAGGCACGTAAAGCCCAGCATCGCCTCCCACGGCGGCAACAACGCGAAGCGAACCACGCCGTTGGCCGTGGTCGTCTGGTCGAGCACGCCTCGCGTGGCGTAAAGGGCGGCTCCGGTGATCGCGCACGCCGTCACCGGCCACAAAAAAGCGAAGCTCGACATCAGTGAGTGATTCTACATAGGATTCCGCTCGGAGGATCTGCATGAAGAGGTCATTGGTCGTGGCGTGCCTCGTGATGAGCTCGTTCGGCAGCGCGTGCCGGACGACACCACCCGCGGCGCTCGCACCGGGACGGCAAAACACCTTTGACGTGCTCATCACCGGCGGCCGCATCGTCGACGGCACGGGCGCGCCGTGGTACCGGGCCGACATCGGCATCGTCGGCGATCGCATCACCGCGATCGGCAAGCTTGGCGATCAAAGCACGGCGACCAGGATCGACGCGTCGAATCTGGTGGTGGCGCCTGGCTTCATCGACATGCTGGGCCAGTCGGAGTTTTCCGTCCTCGCCGACGGCAGGGCCGCAAGCAAGATCACGCAGGGCATCACGACCGAGATCACCGGCGAAGGTTCGTCGATCGCGCCGCTCAACGAGCGCCTGATCCAGAAGGCCAAGCCGTTGTACGACCGCTACAAGGTGCCGCAGGACTTTCGCACGCTCGCCGAATACTTTGCCAGGCTCGAGCGCACGCCGCCGGCGATCAACGTCGGCACGTTTGTCGGCGCCGGAGGCGTGCGTGCCAACGTGGTGGGCGACGGCCAACGGGCGGCGACGCCTGAAGAGCTCGAACAGATGAAGACGCTGGTGGCGCAGGCGATGGAGCAGGGCGCGCTGGGGCTCAGTACGTCACTGCAGTACGTGCCCGACCGCTTCGCCTCCACCGACGAGATCGTGGAGCTGGCGAAGATCGCCGCCCGGTACGGCGGCATCTATATTTCTCACCAGCGATCGGAATCCGCGCAGATCATCCCTTCCCTCGACGAAGTGTTCGCGATTGCCGAGCGCGCCGCGATTCCTGCGGAGGTGTGGCACCTCAAGACCGCGTACAAAGCCAACTGGGGACGCATGGCCGAAGTGCTGAAGCACTTCGAGGCCGCGCGGGCCCGCGGACTCGACGTGACCGCCAACATCTACCCGTACGATCGCGCCTCGAACGGGCTTGATGCGTGTTTGCCGCTGTGGGTGCGCGAAGGCGGGCTCGAGCCGATGCTGAAGCGGCTGCAGGACCCGGCGCTGCGCGAGCGCATCAAGCGCGACATGGCCGACGGCAATGCCAGGGAGTGGGAGAACCAGTGGTACGGCTCCGGCGGCGCCGGCGGGGTGATGTTGTCGACCGTGCTCGATCCGTCGCTGCGCAAATACGAGGGCAAGACGCTGGCCGAGATCGGCAAGGAGATGGGCAAAGACCCCCGCGATGCGGTGATGGACCTGGTGATATCCGACCGCGGCGAAAGCTCGGTGATCATCTCGATCATGCGCGAAGACGACGTCAGGCTTGCGCTCGCCAGTCCGATGGTCGCCATCGGCACCGATTCGGGCGCGCGCGCCGAAGACGGCCCGTTCTCGGAATCGAAGTCGCACCCGCGGGCGTGGGGCTCGTTTGCGCGGATCCTCGGCAAGTACGTGCGCGACGAGAAGCTGATCCCGCTCGAAGATGCGATTCGCCGCTTCACGTCGCGGCCGGCGGCGCGGGTCGGCATCGCCGATCGCGGCATCCTGCGTCCGGGCTTCAAGGCCGACGTCACGATCTTCGATGCGGCCGGCATCCACGATGTCTCGACGTTCGTCGATCCGACCCATTATTCGGAAGGCGTGCGGCACGTGCTCGTCAACGGCACGGCCGTCGTCTCCGACGGGAAGATCACGTCCGCGCGCCCGGGTCAGCCGGTTCGCGGGCCCGCCTACAAGGCGGCCAAGTAAGGCCGCGGATGCGCATCGGCATCGATCTCGGCGGCACGAAGATCGAAGGGCTGGCGCTCGACGACGATGGCGGCACGCGCGCGCGCCACCGCGTCGCGGCGCCGCGCGGTGAGTACGGAAACACCATCCGCGCCATCGCCGGGATGGTGGCCTGGCTGGAGCGCTCGGCCGGCGAGCGCGGCACCGTGGGGGTCGGCATTCCCGGCGCGATTTCTCCCGCCACTGGCCTCGTCAAGAACGCCAACTCCACGTGGTTGATCGGCCACCCGCTGGCCGATGATCTGGCACGCGCGCTCGATCGTCCCGTGAGGCTGGCGAATGACGCGAATTGTTTCGCGCTCTCGGAGGCAACTGACGGCGCCGCGGCCGGCGCCGCGGTGGTGTTCGGCGTCATCATCGGCACGGGTACCGGCGGCGGCCTGGTGGTGCACGGCCGGGTGGTCGTGGGCGCGAACGCGATTGCCGGCGAGTGGGGGCACAATCCGCTACCCGCGCCGCGAGACGAGGAGCGCCCGGGCCCGCAGTGTTACTGCGGCCGAACCGGTTGCATCGAGACGTTCCTGTCGGGTCCAGCGCTGAGCCGCGATTATTCCGCCGGGGTCGAAGGCGGGTCTAAAGACCCGCCTCTACAAGAGCGCGAACAAGACGCCGAACGTAGAGGCGGGTCTTCAGACCCGCCTGATGTAGACGCCGTCGAGATCGCCGCGCGCGCGACTGCGGGAGA
>JANOZI010000312.1:0-6340 GCA_031429375.1 Acidobacteriota bacterium
GACTGGCGCTGGCAGCCACGGTGGCACGGTGATGACGGCCACCGGTGTGCTGTTCACGGGTGGTTCGGAGTACGACCTGAAGTTTCGTGCGTACGACAGTGCCACCGGCAAGGTGCTGTGGACCGGCCAGCTTCCTGGTCCTGGTGTCGCCACACCGGCGACCTACGCGGTCAATGGCAAGCAGTACGTCGTGATCGCCGCCAGCCCGGCGCGTGGCGGAGCCGGTCAAGCGGCTTCCGCCGCAAACCCCGGCATCAAGTCCGGCACGTACGTGGTGTTCGCCCTCCCCTGAGGAGATTCGCGGTGATGCAGATCTTGGGAACGTCAGCGTTGGTGGTGATCACCGGGATTGCTTTTAGACTCGTCGATATGACCACACAGCAGATCGCGGTGAAAGAAGTCGTGGACGCGGCAAAGGCGATTCGTCTGTCACCGGCGCTCGATGCCGTCCTTGCGCCGGACGTGAAGATCGAAAGAGTTGCCAAGGGTTTTGTCTTCACCGAAGGTCCGATGTGGCACCAGGGCGCACTCTGGTTCAGCGATCTTCCGGGCAACAAGATGTACAGCCTGTCGCAAGACGGCAAGCTGCGGCTGATGCTGGACAAGGCAGGTGGTCTCGACAGTTTCCCGGCCGGCGCCTATGGCGGCTCGAACGCCATGGCCGCCGATCGAGACGGCAGCGTGTTGATGATGCAGCACGGACTGCGGCGGATCGTGCGCCTCGACGCCAGGCTGGCGGTGACGCCGTTCCTGACGGGATACGAAGGCAAACAGTTCAACAGCCCGAATGATCTCGTCTTCTCGCCGGACGGCGCGCTGTATTTCACCGATCCGCCGTACGGATTGTTCAACCCGGCAGCTCCCAACGCGGATATCGACAAGGATCCGCGTCGCGCGATCGCCTTCAACGGCGTGTATCGCTACAAGGACGGCAAATTGACTGCCGTCATCACCGATCTCAAGCGGCCCAATGGCCTGGCCTTCTCCCCTGACGGGAAGATCCTGTACGTCGCGAACTCCGAGAACCCATCCGCCTACTATCGCTACGACGTCAAGCCTGACGGTGGTCTCGGGCCCCGGCAACTCTTTGCCGACCTGGCGAAAGAAACCGGTGCCGGCGTGCCGGATGGGTTGAAGGTCGATTCACTCGGCAACGTGTGGGCGTCGGGACAGGGTGGCTTCCGCATCTACTCGGCGACGGGTGCGGTGCTCGGGCAGATCATCCTGCCGGAAGTGGCGGCCAACCTCGCGTGGGGTGGGCCTGACGGCCGAACGGCCTATTTCACCGCGAGCACCAGCGTCTACCGGCTGACGCTGAAGGTTCCGGGCAACCTGCCGCTGTATTTCCGCTAGTGAACGTCGCGATTTCCGCAACTGAACGTGCTGGCGCGCCTCCTTCGTCGTCACCGACTGCTGGGCTTCGTGTGGCTGGCGTTGCTTTCGGCCTGGCGCTCGGCTTCTTCCTGATGGGCCGGGTTGAACCGATCCGCGACTTCGATCCCGAGAGCGCTACCGCCTGAACCGGCATTGATCATCGGAGAGCAGCATGAAATTCATCGTCACGCTTTCACTCGTGGTCTTCGGCGCATCCGCCACGCTCGGATACACGCAGCAAGCACAGCCTCGGACATTTCGAGAAGATGCGCTCGATCCTTCTCCAGTCGATCCGAGCGTCGATCCGAACATCGACATGTTCGTCAATGACTGGAAGAATGCGACGCCGCGCAGTATGTACGGCGGCGTCACCTTCCGGGACATCCTGACCAGGCTCGAGGGGCCCGACCCGCTTCATCACACGAAGAAGGGCGCCGTGCTCGTGAATATCACCGCCATCAGCCATGCGCAGCTTGCGCCGGGCGCACGTGCCACTGGCCGGGCGGCGGCCGGTGAGCGCCAGGTGTTTTTCACAATGGCAGGCACCGGTACGATTGCGGTGAACTCGAAATCCCACGAGGTGCGGAAGGGCACCGGCTTCACGCTGACGCCAGACACGGCGTTCACGCTCAGCAACACCGGCAAGGGGCCGCTGACCTTTTACGTCCGGACCGAGCCGCTTCCCGGCAACTACGTCGCGAGCGCGGACCTCGTGGTGGTCAATAGCCTTGACAACGATCGCAGGGTCGGGGCGCACTGGGCGCACATCAACAGCGGCGGCCCCGCCGGCATGACACTCATCGGCATCGCCCCGCGCACCATGCCACAACCGCACAGCCATCCCGGCGAAGAGTGCTGGCTCATGGTTGAAGGTGAAACCGTGCTCTCGCTCGGCAAGCACATCCGGCGCATGACGGCCGGCCAGGCGTACAAGATTCCTCCGACCGGCATTACGGCGCACAGCAACCTGAACCTCGGAAACGAGCCCGTGGAGATGATCTTCATGGGACCCGCCGGCGGTGGCGGCGGTGGAAGAGGCGGGGCGGGCGGACCAGGCGGACCCGCTGCCCAAGGCGGACCGGCCGCTCAAGGCAGGGACTTCACCAGGCTCGACAACGGCGCCTACAACCGGGCCACCGAGCAGGACATCGACATGTTCATGGGCGATTGGCGCAACGCATTCCCACGAATCATGCACGGCAATTTCTATTTTCGAGACATGTTGACGGCGCTGCAGGGCACCGATGAACTGCGCCCGGCCCGACGAGGCGCGGTGCTGACCAATGCCGAGGCTGTCAGCTACGCGCAGCTCGAAGCAGGTTCTACCGCGCATCGAGTGGAGGGAGAGCTGAAGAACATTCAGCAGACCTTCGTCGTGAACTCCGGCACCGGCGTCATCACGTCAGGATCGACCAAAGTGGAGCTCGCTAAGGGCATGGCGTTCATCATCACCCCCGGGCTCGACTTTCGATTGACGGCGACCGGCGACCACTACATGACGTTCTATGTCGTCAGCGAAAAACTCCCGGCAGGATTTGCCGCGCGAACGACTCTCGAGGTCGTCGACAACCGCGGCCGCGCACAGGTCACCAACGCGTGGGTGAACCAGGAACGGTCATTGATTTCGAAATCAGACGGTCTCAGCCAATACGGCGCGGTCACGCAGGTGACCATGAAAGCGATGACGATGTCCAGACCGTCCAGCAGCGGTCCCGGGGTCGAAGAGATCTGGATCGCCACCGAGGGCGACGTCGAATTGCTGCTCGGAAAGGAATTGAGAAAGCTTCGTGCCGGCACGGCGTACCGCGTCCCATCAACCGGCCTGACCGCGCACGCCAACATCAATGCGTCCGGCCAGGAGGCACGGTTCCTTTACGTGGTGAAGTAGCGGGCGGAGCTCATCGTGGCTCGCGGATGCGCAGAGTATCGTTCACCTTAATATCCTGCGTGATCACCTGGTTGCGTCCGGATGGCCAGCGGACCGCCACGCGAGTGACGGCGGTATCGTCTCCCAGGCCGAAATACACTGGCAGGGAACTCTGCGAAAGGTACCCGCTCTTGCCGTCATGTTGCCTGGTGTAAGTGCCGTGTGTCGTTTCGACCGTGACTAACGCGCCCAGCCCGTCGCGATTGGACGAGGCGCCGATCAACTGGACCTTGAGCCAATTGATGGCGCGAACCTGGGCCAGGTTGCTGACAAGCACCTGCGGCGCCGAGTTGAAATCGCTGGTGACCAGATCGAGATCGCCGTCGTTGTCGAGATCGAACAGCACGCCCGCACGGCTTCCTGCAGGCGCCATGACGGCCACCTGGCCAGACTGGTTCTGGCACAGCGGACGCATCAGGTTTCGAGGGTCGGGCGGCAGCTGCGCGCAGTTGAGTTGAAACCACGGGGTATACGTGGTGCGGCGTGGTTCCACGCCGAGCATGAATTCGGCAGCGAGAAACTTCTTGCCCTTGTTATTGAGCAACAGCGAATTGATTCCGTAGCGGAACGGAAAATTCATCGACGATGCGATGAAGATGTCGTCCCATCCGTCGGCATTGACGTCGCCGATACTCGGACCCCACGGCCAATAGTTCTCGACGCCCATGGCGTCCGACACCTCGTCGAACTTCCCCCCGCCAAGGTTGCGATGGAGCGAGTTGCCAAAGATAAAGGAGTCGACCGGCCCCATGAGAACGCTCTCGGCCGCAGGCTTGGCTTTTCTCGTTTCCAATTCGGGCGCGACGTCTTCCACCATGTCCGAGTGCATGTCCGTGACGAACAGGTCCAGGCGGCCGTCGTTGTCGTAATCAAAGAACTTGATGCCCATGGCGCCCCAGGACGTCCTGGGGAAATACGATTTCGTTTTTTCAAGGAACGTCCGCCCTCGCTGGTTTTCGAAATAGTGGTTGGCGCCCATCATGTTGAGGAAGTAGACATCGGGCCAGCCGTCCTGGTTGAGGTCGGCGACTGCGCCGTCTCCGCACCATCCCTCGGGCCGCAGGTTCGCCGCGGTCGTGACATCTTTAAAGCGGTGTTTGCCGATGTTTTGATACAGCACCGGCCGTTCCGATCGTTCCGGGTAGAGGTGACCTGAAAACGCGTCGGGCAGGCCAACGTATTCCCCGTGCGCGCCTTTCGCGTCACTCGTGTAGCGGCCGACATTACAGACCAGCAGATCGAGCAGCCCGTCTTTGTTGTAATCGAACAACACACTGCCCGAGGAGTGGGACGAGAGACCGACACTGGCTTCCGCGGTGGCGTCGCGAAAGCGCCCGCGTCCGTCATTTTCGAACAGCAGATTCCCTCCGCGCACGGTGGTCACGAACAGGTCCGCGTCGCCATCGTTATCGACATCTGCGAACGAGGCAGCCACACTGATTCGACCCGGCACCGCCACTCCTGCTTCGGACGTCACATTTTGAAAACGGCCGCTGCCAAGGTTTTTCCACAGCTCGCTGGGTCCGGCCTGGTTCACAAAGTAGATGTCGAAGAGTCCGTCGCCATCGACATCGGCAACGGCCAGTCCGTTGCCGTGATCGTAGTGAACCGCCTTGTAGGTCAACCCGGCATCGTCCACGATCCGGTGCACAAAAGAGATCCCGCTTGCCGCCAGACGATCGTCGAACCGAAATTGGTGGAACACATCGAATTGGCCGGCGGTCTGTTTCTGAGCGTCCGCCCGCGCCGCAAGCGTGTCAACACCAGCGTCGGTGGGCGGATAACGAACCTCCGGAGGCCTTTGATGAGCAGTCGCCGCGAGCGCGACAGCGATCAGCATCGCCAGGCTTGCCGCGAGGTTCCGCAATCGAATGAAGGATCTGCTCATGCATCCTCTTTCATTGGCGGGGGCGGGGGTTTGCGCGGCGTCTCCGGATTCGGGTGAGCCTCGATCCACTGCTGTTCTTTCGCGGCCTCGTCCGCGTTGCCGAGCTGGGAGTAACAGCGGGCCATCAACGTGTGGGCCGCGCGCTCGCTATTGATATCGTTGCCGTCGGATGACAGCGCCAGCTTTGCCGCGGCAATAGCGCGCGCGCATTCACCGCCGCGGTCGTACGATTTCGCCTTCTCCAGGTGTGCGGGACCGAATCGGGGAACGCGCTGCAGGATTTCGTCGGCGACGGCCTGTGCTGCCGCGTCGTCCCCGTAACGCGCCAGGAACTGGACGTATTGGAACGCGGCAATTGGATCGTAGGCGGTCTGCCGGGCATTGATTTCATTGGCCCGCTGAAACGCGAGGCGCGCACCTTGCGCGGCTTCCTCTTCTTGCAGGAGCCGGCTGTAACACATGCCCAGCAAGGTATTCATCTGCAGCGCGGCCAGGTCATTCAGCCCGGGTAGCGCCAATGCCCCCCGCTCCTGCTCCACGCAGATCCGCTCGCGCGCATTCAGGTAGGCCCACTGCGCGTAGTAATGCCTGGCTTGAGGGTCGCGCGGCAGCATTCTCGCGGCGCGGGCCAGCAAGGCGCCGGCCTCACTGCTGTCGTACTTGATGCGGAACAGGAGCTGGCCCAGCGTTCGCTCGAGCATCGGCGCACCGGGATAGACGCGCAAGCCGGCCCGTAACGCCGCTTCGGCCTTCGCAAGGTCCGCTAGTTGCGTGTGGCACTCAGCCAGCAGCAGATAGAGATTGTCGCCGCCTTTGGGATTGCGACGAATCGCCGCGTCGAGCGTCGCGACGGCCTCTTGAAATTGGCCTGCCTGAACGTGATCGAGGGCAACGGCGAGCGGCCTGTCCTGAGCGACGCTGAGTCGACGTGTCGATTCAGCGGAGTCGAAGGGCGGCCGCGCCTGATCTGCCAGGCCGGTCATGCCCGCCGAACAGACAAGCGCTAGAACCGCGGCGCCGCAAATCATCTATCTACTCAGGCTCGCGGACTCGCAGTATCTGATCCGCCTTCACGTCTGACAATGTCTGTACCCGGCCACCCGGCCAGCGGATCTCGATGGAGGAGATCACACTCTCGCGCCCCAGGCCGA
>JANOZI010000313.1:0-9105 GCA_031429375.1 Acidobacteriota bacterium
CGCTGCGCACGGGCCTGAGCACACGCCACTTTGGCCGCGCCATTCGGCTGGAGGTGGTGAACACATGCCCTGAAAGTCTGTCGCGTTTTTTGCTAGAGCAGTTTGACCTGCCCGACGTGGCGCTGTACCGCGTCAACGGCCCAGTGAACCTGGTGCGGCTGAACCAACTCATCGACCAGGCCGACGGCGACAGCCTGCGTTTCCCGCCCTTTGAGCCGGCCTGGCCGCAAAAACGTCTACCGCGTGGCCAATCGATTTTTGCGCGGCTGCGCCAAGGCGACATCAGCGAGTTCGAAGCGCGATCGATCCGGAGCGAAGCGGCCATGGCCGATGCGGTCGCGCGCGGCGTCGAAGGCGACAAGGACGTGTCGCGCATCGAGCTCGACCACGTCCTCGGCTTCGGCGTGCCGCCGTCGACGACTCTCACGCCGGTCGATGACCTGCGGCTTTCACAATGCGAATCGATCGCCACGTTGATGACCGACGCGCTCGCCTCTCGCCCCGACGTGCGAGCCGCGGAGCTGGCGGTCGAAGCCGCCGGCGCGCGTGTCGGCCTCGAGAAATCGAAAATCCTGACGATCACGGCGAACCTCGACGCCAACGGTGAAGGAAAAGAGGGGTTCGAGCTCGGGCCTGGTCTTGGCCTCGACTTGCCGCTGAACGGTAACGGCGGTGGGCGGGCTCGCGCCGCTGCCGGATTGACCCAGGCCAGCGCTCGATACCTGGCGGTGCAGGCGGCCGTACGAACCGAATTACGATCCGGCGTGGCCCGGCTCGCGCGTGCTCGCGAAGTGCTGCGGATCTGGGATGAGCAGGTGATCGACTCGCTGCACATCGAGCGGCAGCAAGCGGAGAAAGCGTACGAAGCCGGCGAGACGCCGCTTTACACGATGCTCGATACGGCGCGCCGCCTCGTGATCGCTCGACAGGCGCGGCTCGATGCGCGGGTCACTCTATTGACGGCGGCAATCGCGCTCGACCGCGCGATCGGCCGCAGCTGCGCCTTTCGGTGAGGTTCGGTCGAACGGTATTTCGCGGACCTGAAGGTCCGCGCTACCCGTGCCGGATGGGAGAACAGGTGATCGAACGAATGCGGAATCGGGGCGTCGCGGTCGCGCTGGCGATGGTGTCTGCCGCGTGCGGCGGCAAGGACGCGGCGCCTGCCAAGACCGCCGCGCCGGCCGCGATCGCCAACCCCGTCACCGAGGGCAGCCTGACGACGATCACCCTCACCGCTGAGGCGGTGAAGCGCCTCGGCATCGAGACCGCGACGGCCGCGGTCGAAACCGTCTCGCGCACGCGCAGCGTCGGCGGCGAGATCATCTCGCCGCCCGGCGGATCCGTGACCGTCACTGCCCCGGCCGCCGGCCTGCTGCAAGCGGCGGGCGGCGTGCCGCGGCCCGGAGCGCATGTCGCGCGCGGCCAACCGATCTTCGCGCTCTTTGCGATACAGCCGCCGGAACGCAACCTCGATCTCGAAACCGGGCGCGATGCCGCCGCGGCCGAAGCGGAGCTGACGCTGGCGACCCAGCGCGTGCAGCGGCTCGAGCGGCTGCTGGCCGATGGCGCGGCGAGCGTGCGCGCGGTGGAGGAAGCGCGCGCGCAGCAGAAAACCGCGGAGGCGAATGCGGCGGCCGCGCGCGCGCGCGCCCGGGAGATCAACCGCAGCCCGACCGGCACCGGCGCCGGCGTGACCGTGCGATCGCCGCTCGACGGTGTCCTGCAAACACTTTCGGCCGCACCGGGCCAGACCGTTGCCGCCGGGGCGCCGCTGTTCGACGTAGTGCAGACCGAAGGACTGTGGGTCCGCGTGCCGCTCTTTGTCGGCGAGCGCAACGGCGTCGACACCGCCAGGCCCGCGACCATCGTCGGCCTCGGCGACGCAGCCGGTCCGGCGATCAACGCGTTGCCCGTGACCGGCCCACCGTCGGCAGACCCTGCAACGGCGACGAGCGATGTTTTTTATGCGCTGCAATCACCGGGCAGCGTCGTGCGCCCGGGCGAGCGCGTCAGCGTGCTCTTGCCGCTGAGCGGCGCCGAACAAGCGCTCGTGGTGCCGACGGCCGCGGTCCTCTACGACATGAACGGCAGCGCGTGGGTCTACGAAGCCACCGGCGACACGACCTTCGTCAGGCGGCGCATCGAGATTCGATCGCAGGCCGGCACCAGGACGCTGGTCACGCGCGGCATCGACGCCGGCAAGAAGGTCGTTACCAACGGCGCCGCCGAATTGTTCGGCACCGAGTTCGGGGCGGGCAAGTAGCAATGCGCTGGCTGGTGTCTCTCTCGCTGCGCCAGGCAGTGGTGGTGTTGACCCTTGCCGCGATCGGCGCCCTCGCCGCCGCGCGCAGCGCGCGCACCATTCCGCTCGACGTCTTTCCTGAATTCGCGCCGCCGCTCGTCGAGATCCAGACTGAAGCACCGGGGCTCTCCACGCCGGAAGTCGAATCGCTCGTCAGCGTGCCGATCGAAAGCGCCCTCGCCGGCGTGCCGGGCGTGAAGACGATCCGCTCGAAGTCGGTGCTGGGTCTGTCACAGGTGGTGCTGATCCTCAATGCGGATGCCGATCGCATGGACGCCAGGCAGCACGTACAGGAGCGGCTCGGCACCATGGCTGCGCAACTGCCCGCCAGCGCGCATCCGCCCGTGATGCTGGCGCCGCTGTCGTCGCTCAGCCGCCTGATGAAGATCGGCATCACCTCGCCGACGCTCTCGCAAACCGAGATGACGACCATCGTCCGGTGGACGGTACGGCCGCGCCTGATGGCGGTGCCGGGCGTGGCCAACGTCGCGATCTGGGGGCAGCGCGACAAGCAACTGCAGGTGCTGGTCGATCCGGATCGCCTGCAGGCCAACCACGTCTCGCTCGACGACGTGCTGGCGGCCGTGAGAGACGGCGTGTCGCTCGAGACCGGCGGATTCGTCGACACCGCGAACCAGCGCCTCGCGGTCGCGCATGCGCCGGTGGTCAGGTCCGCGGCGGACCTGGCCGGCCTGGTACTGACCCGCCGTGTCGGCGCGCCGCTTCGCGTCGGCGATGTCGCCGCGGTGGTGCAGGGTCATCAAGCGCCGATTGGCGACGCCATCATCAACGATGTGCCCGGACTGTTGCTGATCGTGGAGAAACAGCTCGGCGCCAACACCCTGCAGGTCACCCACGAGGTCGAACAGGCGCTCGAGACGCTGAAGCCGGCGCTGGGCGATCTGCTGGTCGACCCCACGATTTTCCGGCCGGCGACGTTCATCGAGATGTCGCTCTCGAATCTCAACCGGGCGTTGCTCGTCGGCTGCGTCCTCGTCGTGATCGTGCTGATGTTCTTCCTCGCCGACTGGCGTACCGCGCTCATCAGCAGCGTCGCGATTCCGCTCTCGCTGCTCGCGGCGGCGATGATGCTGCGCTATCGCGGCGGCACCATCGACACCATGATCCTCGCCGGCCTGGTGATCGCGCTCGGCGAGGTGGTGGACGATGCCATCATCGACGTCGAGAACATCGTCCGGCGCCTGCGGCAGAACCGCCTGGCGCAGCCGCCGCGGCCCGCGCTCGACGTCGTGCGCGACGCCTCGCTGGAAGTCCGCAGCGCGGTCGTGTTCGGCAGCCTGATCGTGATGCTGGTGTTCCTCCCGGTGTTCATGCTCGACGGGTTGTCGGGCGCATTCTTCCGCCCGCTGGCCACCGCCTACGTGCTCGCGATCCTGTCGTCGCTGTTTGTCGCACTGACCATCACCCCGGCCCTGTCGCTGCTGATCCTGCGCAACCGCCTGGACGCCAGGGAGTCGTCGCTCGTCACGCGATTGAAGGGCTGGTACCGGCGGACGCTGCCGCGCATCGTGGATCGGCCCGTGCTGGCGGGCGCCGTGCTCGCGGGCCTGATGGTGGCCACGCTCGCAGCGGTACCGTTCCTGGGCGAAGAGTTCCTTCCGAATTTCCGCGAGTACGACTTCCTGATGCACTGGGTTGAAAAGCCCGGCACGTCGATCGAGGCGATGCGCCGCATCACGGCGCGCGCGAGCACGGAGCTCAGGGCGATTCCAGGGGTGCGGAACTTCGGCTCGCATATTGGCCGCGCGGAGGTCGCCGATGAGGTGGTGGGCCCTAACTTTACCGAGTTATGGATCAGCCTCGACCCCAGCGTCGACTACGAGGCCACCGTCGCGAAGGTGCAAGCCGTGGTCGACGGCTACCCGGGGCTGTATCGCGATCTGCTCACGTACCTCCGCGAGCGCATCAAGGAAGTGTTGACCGGCGCCAGCGCGACCGTCGTGGTGCGCATCGAAGGGCCCGATCTGGATCGGCTGCAGGCGCATGCGGCGGCGGTGCGCGCGGCCCTTGCCCCGATCGACGGCGTGGTCGACCTCAAGGCGCAGCCGCAGGTGCTGGTGCCGCAGATCGAGGTCACGTTCCGGCCCGATCGCGCCGAGCGGTTGGGCCTCACCGCCGGTGACGTGCGCCGCGCCGTCACCACGGTGGTGCACGGGTCGAAGGCCGGCGAATTCTTCGAGGACCAGCGCTTCTTCGACGTCGTGGTGTGGGGCACGCCGGAGGCGCGCGGCAGCATCGCGGCGGTGCGCGCGATCCGCCTGCCGGTCCCGGGCGGCAGCACCGTTCCACTGAGTGCGGTGGCCGACGTCGCCGTGGCGCCGGTGCAGAACGAGATCACGCGCGAAAACGGCGCGCGCCGCATTGACGTGACGTGCAACGTGTCGGGCCGCGACCTCGGCTCGGTGGCGCGCGACATCGATGCCCGCCTCGCGACGCTCGATCTCGGCGCCGGGTATCATGCCGAGGTGCTGGGCGAGTACGCGGCGCGGGCGGCCTCGAGCCGATCCTTGTTGATGTGGGGCGGCGTGGCCCTCGTCGGCATCATCCTGATCCTGCTCACCGACTTCGGCACGGTGCGGCTGACCGCGTTGGTGTTCTTGACGCTGCCGTTCGCGCTGGTCGGCGCCATTGCCGCCGCCTTTCTGACCGGCGGGGTGTTATCGCTCGGCTCGCTCGTCGGCCTCGTGACGGTGATCGGCATTGCCGCGCGCAATGGCATCATGCTGATCAGCCACTACCGGCACATGCAGCATGAGGAGGACGTCCCATTCGGCCGCGAGCTGGTGCTGCGCGGTGCCGAGGAGCGCCTCGCGCCGATCCTGATGACGGCGCTGGCGACCGGCCTCGCGCTCGTGCCGATCGCCCTCAGTGGCGACAAAGCCGGACACGAAATCGAGCATCCAATGGCGGTGGTGATTCTCGGTGGCCTCGTCACCTCTACGCTGTTAAATTTATTCCTGCTTCCGCCGCTCTACCTGAAATTTGGCCGGGAGCCCCTCGTCCACGAAGTCCACACTGTGAGCCAGGCATGAAAATCATCACTATTGTCGTACTAACGGGCGCCGTCATGATCAGTCTTCCGGGCCGGGCGGAGGCCCGGCAGTCATTCCTCAAAGACAACGTCGTCAAGATGATCCGGAAGGCCGGCGTGCATCTCAACACCAGCTACCGCGAGCCAATCGATTCCGACGTGACCAAGGGGGCGAGCTTTGGCGCCTCGATCGGGTTGAGCCCCGGCCGGACGAACGGCTGGCGGTATCCGGTAGGCATCACGATGTTCGACGAGAATCTGCACGGCCCGAACGGGCAGCAGTTCGCGCTGCTGCGCTCGCGCGCAATCATGGCCGGCATCGGCTACGGCTGGCACTTCGGCCGGCTCAGCACCGGCGTGTCGTTGCAAGTCGGTTACGCCGTCAACAGCGCGCGGCCACAGGGCGACGTGCCCGCCGCGTTTGACATGCCGGGCGCCGCGATCTCGATGCACGCCGACAATTCTCCGCTGCTGCGGCCGCAGATCAAGGCCGAGTACTTCATCACGCCCAAGTTCACGTTCAGGGTCTCGGGCGACTACATGATGATCAAGCCCGACATCACGGTCACGACGCCGGTGGGAACGATTTCGGATCGCTGGAATGCCAGTAATCTCCACGCAAACGTCGGCATTGGCTACTATCCGTTCCGCAAATAGCCCGCCGCCATTCTTCCGGTGTCGCTTTGGAGATGGCAGTATGAAGATCCTCACCATCGCCCTGATGGCGGGCGCCGTGGCGTCCGCCTTCGTCCAGGCTTCCACCTTGGCCAAGGCTACGGTGGACAGGCCGGGGGGACAAGCCAACGCCGCCGTACTGGCTGACTTCAGCAAGCGCGTCAGCGCCTATGCCGAGCTGCGCAAAGGCGCTGAGAAGGGCGCGGCGCAGCTCGAGCAACATCGCGACGCGGCGAAGATCGAAGCCGAGCGTCTCGCCCTGGCGGCGAGAATCCGCACGGCCCGTGCCGGCGCCAAAGTTGGCGACATCTTCACGCGCGAGTCGCGCGCGGTGATCAAGCGCCTGCTCAGCCCGCGGCTCAAGGGCGCGGAGAACAAGGCCGCGATCAGGGACGACAATCCCGGCGTGATGAAGTTGACGGTCAACCAGCCGTATCCGAAAGACGAACCGCTGTCGACCGTTCCGCCGGACATCTTGAGGGTGTTGCCGATGCTACCCGCCGACATCGAGTACCGGTTCGTCGGCAAACACCTGATCCTCTACGACAACCACTCGGGACTCGTCGTCGACTACATTCCCAACGCCGTGCCATAAGTCGCTGTGCCGATGGCATCTGATTCTGCGGGTCTTTGGCGAGTCGCTCGAGGCGGGCGAGTGCGGCAACTGCGACAACTGCGACAACTGCCGCAAGTCAGCCGATCGGGCTCGGCTTGCGGAGGCATCCTGATCAGGCTGTCGGGTCTGGCACCTTCGCACACACAACCAGTTTCCAGATCGGCGGCACGTTGACGTTCTGCACCGACAACGCCCGCAGGCCGGCGCCGGCCAGCAGGGGCATCAACTGCAGATCGGTGCGAAAACCCACGTAGCGAGTGAGCGGCGATAACACGCGGTCGAGCGCGGCGAACGCCGGGCGGTCGCTGCGAAAGTGGTTGAGCAACACGACCTTCCCATCGGGCCGGCACACGCGGTTGGCCTCGCGTCCCACGCCGAGCGGATCGGTCACGACCGACATCACGTACGGCGCAAACACGATGTCGAAGTAGCCGTCGCCAAACGGCAGGTGCGCAGCATCACCCTGCAGCAGCGCGACGCGATCGACCACGCCAAGCGTCGCGACCCGCTTGCGCGCCCGCGCCAGCATCGCCGCCGAAAAATCGAGGCCGGTGATCCTGCAACTGTCGGGGTAGTCCGGCACGGTCAGAGCCGTACCGATGCCGATCTCGAGCACACGCAGTGTGCGATCGGTCGGGATGACGCCAATCGCGCGCTCGCGGCCCGACTGCAGGATGGCTCCGAACGCGACGTCGTAAATCTTGGCGAGCTGGCGATAGACCTTCTCGACGAGATCGTTATCTGCGTAAGCGGTTGCCGACATCTGGCTCATCTTCCTCTGGGGTGCATAACCATTGCCAACCTAGCCCGCCAACTGCTGAAAGCCTTGAAGGCGGCGGCAGAGCTACGCTGCCGCGTCTTCCATTACTACCGCCACGGATCCGTAGCCTGCCGTTTGAGCCGGCGAGGAACGCTGAGCACGGTAAAGCTGTCGGCCTGCCGCTTCGCGCTCAACTGTTCCCATGTGATCGGCCTCGACACCGTCGCGCCGGCACGTGCCCGAGCCGAATGCGCCGACACCGACGTATTGGTGCGGTTGTTGCGCGGATAGTCAATCAAAATCCTCGCCTCGCGGCCGTGCTTGGCGAAGGTCGTGGTGTAGCGTCGGGGTGCGCGATGCGAACTCCCCTGGACAATCTCAGCCGACATGCATACGTCAGTTCGGTGCACAGGTCATCAGGGAGGCCGGCGGCCGCCAGGTCGTCCAGGTCGATCACCGCGTGAACGATCCCACGCGCCGTCAGGAGACCCGAGGCTTCGCCCAGCACGGTCGTCTTGCCGGCACCCATCGATCCCGTGAGGAGGATGACCTGGGCAGGCATCTTTCCACGACCGGCTCGCTGATCTTTCCCGCGGACCAGCTCACGCGGGAGTAACAGCAGTCGCGGCGCCGAAACTGGCCAGCGCCTCGGCTTCAGTGTCGAAGGTATCGAACACGGTCAGCAGCTTCGTGATTGTCAACAGGTCGGTGATCCGGCTCGTCAGATTCACCAGCTTGACCGCGCCGTTGGCGCGCCGCGCCGCCATCGAGCACCGCACCAGTTCGCCAAGGCCGCCGCTGTCCATGTACGGCACCCCGGCCAGATTCAGCAGGACCTTGGTCTGGCCCTGAAAGACGATGCTCGTCACCTTGTCGCGCAGCAACTCGGCGCCGCCACCAGTAGTCAGCTTGCCCTTGAGATCGAGGATGGTTATGTCACCGACGCTGCGTTCAACGATTTCCATGCGGACGAGTGTACTGCTTTGCACCGGACGGGCCATGTGCTGAATTGAACAAGCGCTATACTCGCCCGTCACCGTGATTGGAGAAAAAGCCCATGCGCTCAGGATCCGCCGCTGTCATGCTCGCCCTGGCTGTTCTCGCCACGTCCGCCGCGCAGGCCCAGGGGCCGCGGCGGCTCAACCCGATGGTCGCCCTGCACGAGAAGGGGCTGCGGGGGGTTGCCTGGCAACTGTTAACTCGCAACTGTTAACTGATTAGTCTTCCTTCCAGGGATTGTTGGCAAAGACGGCCAGCTCGGTCCATAACACCCGGCGCGGCATGCCGAGTCCGGCGAGGATCGTGGCGGCGATGTCGTCGGCGTAGAGCTTGTTCGGATTGTTGCGCCCGGTCCTCCCCATCCAATTGGTCTGGACTTCAGACGGGCAGATGCAGATCACGCGGATGCCGTGCGGCCGCAGCTCCGCCTGCCAGCACTGCGTGATGCCGCGCACCGCCCACTTGCTGGCGGCATACGCGGTGGCGCCCTTCGCCCCTTTCATGCCCGACGTCGACGCGAGGTTGACAATGTCGCCGCTGCCCTGCGCTTTCATCAGCGGCACGATGCGGTTGGTGAGATCGACGCCGCCGAACACGTTGGTGGCAAAGAGCGCCCGCATCGCGTTGACGTCGAGCGCGCCGATTTCGGCGGAATAGCCGACGCCGGCGTTGTTGATCAGCACGTCGACGCCGCCCATGTG
>JANOZI010000314.1:0-2298 GCA_031429375.1 Acidobacteriota bacterium
CGGCCACCGGCTTCACCGGCAGCTCCGCGGCCTTCTTCGGCATGGTCCGCAGCCACACGCTGCAAGGCATGTTTGGCGATCCGTATTACGGCGGCAACGCGAATTTCGTCGGCTGGGATTTGATCGGATACCCCGGCATTCGCCTCAACGTCACGGCTGAAGACCAGCGGCTCGGCGCCAAGGTGGCGCCTAACCATCGCTCCGCCTACGACCACGACATGTTCACTAAAGCTCAAGCACGCTCCGAGAGCACGGAGAAGGACGGAGAACACGGAGGGCGTCGTCATGGCCACTAGGCTCAAGGACACGGATGTCGTGGTGGTCGGCCTCGGCGCCGCCGGCGGTGTAGCGGTGCTGCCGCTGACGCTGGCGGGTCTCGAGGTAGTCGGCCTCGAGGCGGGCACGTGGCTCACCAAGCGCGACTTTGCGCCGGATGAAATCCGCAACAACGTCCGCGACTGGCCGCAGTCGGTGCAGAAGGCCCAGCAGGAGGTCCCGACCCATCGCGTCACCGCGGCGGCGCCGACCACGCGCGCCGGCAGCCACCCGATGATGAACGCCGTCGGCGGCACCACGCTGCATTACTGGGCGCAGAGCTGGCGGCTCAACCCGTGGGACTTCAAGGTCGTAAGCGAGACCACGAGGCGTTACGGCGCGTCGCGCGTGCCGAAGGGATCGACGGTGGAAGACTGGCCCTTCGGTTTCGACGAGCTCGAGCCGTTTTACGACAAGGTCGAATACGAAGTCGGCGTCTCGGGCCAGGCCGGCAACGTCAAGGGCGCGGTCGATCCGCGCGGCAACATCTTCGAGGGTCCGCGCCAGCGGCCGTACCCGATGCCGGCGCTGCGCAGCACCGGCTTCATCGACCTGATGGCCGCCGCGGCGCGCGGTCTGGGCTGGCACCCGTTTGCCGGGCCCGCCGCGATCAACTCGCGCACCTATCAAAATCGTTCCGCGTGCATGTATCACGGCTTCTGCAACAAGGGCGGCTGCCATGTCGACGCCAAGAACGGTCCGAACGTGACGACGATTCCCCGCGCGCAGGAAACCGGCCGGCTGAAAGTCGTGCCGCGCGCGCACGTGACCTCGATCGACACCGACAATCAAGGGAAGGTCACCGGCGTGACCTATGTGACCGACGGGCAGGAGTTCATTCAACCGGCGAAGGTCGTCTTGCTCGCCAGTTACACCTACGAGAACTCGCGGCTGCTGCTGCTCTCGAAGTCGAAAGCGTTTCCGAACGGGCTGTCGAACAATCACGGGCAGGTCGGCCGCCACTACTTCAGCCACGCGCAAGGCGGCGGCGTCACGGCCTTGTTCCCGTTCGACATCAACGCGTGGTACGGACTGCCGGCGCAGGGCGTCGCGGTCGACAACTTTGCCGACGACAACTTCGATCACGGCGCGCTCGACTACGTCGGCGGCGGCAATCTCTGGGTGTATTCCGATCGCCGGCCGATCGGGGCCGCCAGCATGGGCACGTTCGGCCGGACGCCGAGCTGGGGCGCCGAGTGGAAGGCGTTCATCAAGCAGAACGCCGACCGCACCAATACCGCGTACCTGCAAAAGACGACGCTGCCCTACGAAGACAACTTCCTGGATCTCGATCCGATCGTGAAAGATCCGCTCGGCTTCCCCGTCTGCCGCATCACCGCGGACTACCAAGACAACGAGCGGCGGATCAACACCGCCACGCAAGACAAGATGACCCAGTGGTACAAAGCCGCCGGCGCGATTGCCACGCAGGCCAACCCGTTAGGCACGATGGGACCGACCACCCACGCGTACGGCGGGACGCGGATGGGCAACAACCCCGAGACCAACGTGGTGAACCAGTGGGGCTTCTCGCACGAGGCGCCGAACCTCGGCGTGCTGGGCGCATCGGTGATGGGCACCAGCGGCGCGCGGAACCCCACGCTCACGGTGCAAGCGCTCGCCTGGAGAACTGCGGAACACCTCGTTAAGAACTGGAAGAGACTTGCGAGCTAGCGCCAGTCGATCTCAGATCTCAGATTGCAGATCAATTTCAGATCTTCGATCTGAGGATCTGCAATTAATCTGCAATCTGAGATCTGATTTCTGAGATCGACGGCTACTGCGGGAAACGTTCGTAGATCGCGACCAGCGAACCCTGCCCGATGACGTGGCCTTTAATGGCTTCCATCAACTGATTTCGCGTCAGCCCGGGTTCGAGCGGCAGCTCGGCATCGAGCGCATACACGGTGAACGTGTAGTGATGCGGCTTGCCCGGCGGCGGCGCGGGCCCGCGATAAAGCGGGCGCTTGAAGCCTGACAGGC
>JANOZI010000315.1:0-2768 GCA_031429375.1 Acidobacteriota bacterium
CCAGGACCGTGAACGCCAGGCCGTCACGGCCTCGATCCTCGACGCCGCCCGTCAGCTCTTCCTCGTCGAAGGCTACGCCAACGTCTCCATCAGAAAGATCGCCGAGCGCATCGAATACAGCCCCGCGGCGATTTACAGCTATTACGCCAGCAAGGACGACATCTTCCTGGCGCTCGCAAACGAAGGCTTCCATCGCCTCGCCGCCAAGGTCCGCGCGGCCATGGTCACCGGCGATGCCCTCGAAAACGTCCGCGCCTCCTGGTGGGCCTTCTACGAATTCGCCAAGGAAGAGCCCGAGTACTTCCTGCTGATGTTCGTGGATCGATCGGTGCCGCGCATCACGCAGGAATGGGAAGGCTTCGAGTTCCTCCAGGAGCTGCTCAACAACGCGGTGATGGCGGTGCAGAAGGCCATCGACGCCGGTGCGTTCCCGGCCACGCTCAATCCCAATGCGGCGATGCACATGTTGTGGGCCAGCCTGATGGGCCCCGCCGTCGTCGGCATTCGCCACCGCCTCGCATCGGGCGAAGACTACGATGCGCTCGCCCGCGATGTCTTGAACGCCACGATCGCCGGCCTCCAGTCCGGCGTGGCCACCACGTTCGTTTCCTGCAAGTGCCCAAGTGAAGGAATTGCGGGTGTGCCAGTGCCCGCAGGAGTGCGTCGTCATGAGATTTAATGGAGCGTATCAACGATTTCGCACGTACGAGCAACGTCGCTCAGACAACGTTCAGGGGCCGTTCCTACGGAACGGCCCGCCTTCACTCTCGAACATACACACCACTAGAGTTCCCCGCGCTGTGTCTTATTCCGTTGTGTTGTTGTCGTCTTCATTACTGCTCGCCGGTTGCAATGAGTCCCCGTCCACCGCACAGGCGGCCGCCGAATCAACCGCGGTTGCCGCCGCTGTCGTCGATGTGCCGATCGTCACGGCCACCGTTGGCACCGTGGAATCGTCGCTCGAGATTTCAGGCACGCTCGCGCCGCGCAGCCGCGTGGCGGTGAAACCCAAGCTGCCGGGCATGATCGAGCGCGTGCTCGTCGACATCGGCGATGCGGTGGCGATGGGCCAGACCATTGCCACGATTGACCGCCGCGAGATCGACGCGCAGGCGGATGCGTCGATTGCCGCCGTCGCGGTCGCCAGGGCCGCGCTCGAAAGCGCGGAGGCGGCCCTCGCCAACGCGTTGCTCGAGTTCGATCGCGCGAAGAGCCTGTTCGAGAAAGGCGCCCTGCCGCGCCAGCGTCTCGACGGCGCCCAGACAGCGCACCGGTCGGCGGTGGCGCAACGCGACCTCGCGGCCGCCAACCTCGCGCAGTCCGAGGCGGCGCTGCGCCGCGCGCGCGAAGTGCTGCGTAACGCGACCATCACCTCTCCGGTCACCGGCTATGTCGTGGAGCGTAATTACGATGCCGGCGCCATGCCCGGCGACCTGCCGATCGTTGTCGTCGCCGACATGCGCGAAATGAAGCTCGAAGCCGGCGTGTCGGAGCTCGAGGCCGGGCGTCTGCGCGTCGGCCAAAAGGCCAGAGTGTCCGTGCAGGCCAAGCCCGGCGAGGCGTTCGTGGGCCAGCTCGCCGCGATCGCACCCGAGGTCGACGAGCGCAACCATCATTTCAAGATCGACGTGCGCGTGCCCAACCCGTCGCGCGCGCTTTTGTCGGGCATGTACGCCACGGCGCGCATCATCGAGGCGACCAGCCCCAACGCCGTGCTCGTCCCGAAGGCAGCCGTGATGACGCGGGACGGCAAGCGCATCGTGCTGAAGGTCCAGGGCGACACGGTGTCGACGGTTGAAGTCGTCGAAGGCCTGTCTGACGGCACGCGGATCCAGATCATCAAGGGAATCGTGTCGGGCGACACCGTGGTCGCCGACGCGCGGCGGCAGGTGCCAACGGGCGCCAAGGTCCGTGGCATCGCCGAAGGACGCTAGTCATGTGGATTTCTGATACGTCAATCAAACGTCCCGTCTTCGCGACGATGGTGATCGTCAGCTTGATGGTGCTGGGCGCCGTCTCGATGACGCGCCTGGGCATCGATCTCTTTCCCGAGGTCAACTTCCCGTTCGTCAACGTGTCGGTGGTCTACCCTGGTGCCGGGCCGCAGGAAGTCGAAACCCTCGTAACGCGGCCGATTGAAGACGCCGTCGCGGGCATCAACGGCGTCAAGCGCGTGATCTCGACCTCGACGGAAGGTTTCTCGCGCGTCGGCGTCGAGCTGCGGCTCGAGGTCGATCCGCAGGCGGCGGCGTCAGAGGTCCGCGAAAAGGTCGCGGCGATTCGCGAACGCCTGCCCGAGCAAATCAAAGACCCGACCATTCAACGCTTCGACGTGGCGGCGCTGCCGATTGCCGTTTATGCGGTTGGTTCGACGCTCCCCTCTGATGTCACGCGGCGGATGGTGGAAGACGACCTCAAGCCGCTGCTCGGGCAAATCGACGGCGTCGCCGCGGTGGAAGTCAACGGCGGCGAAGTGCGCGAGCTGCAGGTCAACCTCGATCCGCGCCGGCTCGAAGCGCTCAACCTGCCGATCACGGAAGTGGCCGCGAAGCTGGCCGCCGACAACCTCGACGTGCCCGGTGGGCAGGTCAGGCGCGACGGCAAGGCCGTGTCATTGCGCACGCAGGGCCAATACAAGTCGGCGTCCGAAATTGAAAACGTCATCCTGCGGTCGGCCGGTGGCTCGACGGTCAGGGTGAAGGACGTCGGGACGGTGATCGACGGCTACGAAGACCGGCTGTCGACGACCCGTCTCGACGGCGCCGACG
>JANOZI010000316.1:0-4715 GCA_031429375.1 Acidobacteriota bacterium
TCGACTGGCGGAAGTGCCACACCTGCGGGGTGATCGGGAAGGGCAGGTCGCCGCGGGCGATCACGCGGTCGGGCACGAAGCCAATCGTCTCCGGTGTCGGGTTGCCGATGCTCTCGGTGAGCAGGCCGACCTGGTTGTGGAAGTAGGCCATGGTGCGGAGGCCGCCGTTCCACCACGTCGAGTAGTTGGCTCCCGAACGGGTGGTGACGCCGGGCTTGCCTTCCGCGTCGAAGCGCGTGTGCATGGCCGCGCCGACCTGGTCGAGCGTGTTCACCACGATCGGGTCGTAGACGTAATTGAAGGGATCGCGGAAGGGCGGCGAGAACATCACGGTGCCGGTCGGGCCAGTCTGGTGATGGTTGTACATGATTTGTGGGAACCACTCGCGATACAGAATCCGGTTGATGTTCGTGGATTCCGGCTGGTTCATCATGTAGAAGTCGCGGTTGTTATCGTGGCCGACGTACTTCTGATAGAGCCGCGGCAACTGGCCGGTGCTGCGCTGCCGCTCGTTTGGGTTGCGCATGTACCAGTCGGAAACCAGCTCCATGCCGTCGGGATTGGCGTGGGTCGCGAGGATGATGACGTCCTTGAGGATGCGTTGCGTCTCTTCGTCGTTCTTGCTGACGAACTGGTAAATGGTTTCGATCAGCTGCTGGGCGCCGAGCACTTCGGTGGCGTGGAGGCCGCCGTCGATCCAGATCACGGCCTTGCCTTCTTTCGCCAGCGCGCGCGCGGTCTCGTCGGTCAGGCCCTCGGCCTGCGACAGGCGGCGCGAGATCTCCTTGTAGCGATCGAGCTTCTTGAAATTTTCGGGCGCGGTGATGATGCCCATCAGCTGATCGCGGCCCTCGGCGGTCTTGCCGATCGACTGCACGATCATGCGATCCGATTCGGCATCGAGCTTGCGCACATACTCGGTGAACCTGGTGTAGTTGGGCAGCACGTAGTCGGCGCCGATCGCGTGGCCGAAGAACTGCTCCGGCGTAGTTACTTTCGGCGCGGCGGTGGGCGACTGCGCCGAGGGCGCGGCAAGCGAAAGAGTCAGGGCGAGAACCACGAACAGGGCGCGGGTAGTCAATTGCATAGCCTCACAGTATACAGAGGGCTTGAGGCCTGGGGCTTGGCGGTTCCCTACTTCGGCGATAGTCCGGCCAGCCGGGCGAGGTGGCTGTTGAGTTCGGCGATCAGCTCTTTCGCCACGGCCTGCTGCGGCGCGGATGGCGCGCTGTCACCGGATTGCACGAGGGCGAGCAGGCCGGCCAGCCGATCGTTCAGCTTGATCGGGAACGCGATCTTGTCTTTCGAGCTCTGGTTCTTGACTTGATACAGGCTCGATTCGATCGCCGACAGCCGGGCGACGAGATCTGGCGGCGCGGTGGCGGCCCCGCCGAGCTCGGCCTTCATGCGCCGGATCCTGACCACGGCATCATTGGCGGCGCTCGCGGCGTCGCGGACCTGCAGCGCGAGGGCAAACTGCGCGGCGTAGTCGGCCGCTGAAACGCCGGTGATACGCGGGTCGGCCTGCACTGCGAACCGCTGCGTCTGCGCCACGCCGTCGGCGGTGAAGCGCACCTGGTAATCCCCGGGCGGAACGAGCACGCCCGCCGCAGGGCTGGGCGCTTCGATGATCATCCCGGGAAACACGGTCGCGCCGCGCGTGCGGAGGTTCCAGTCGATGCGATGGTGGCCGGGCCTCATCGCTCTCGGCAGCGACAACTGCCGCACGACCGCACCCGACGCGTCGAGGATCTCGAGCGCCGCCGCCGCCGGCGTGCGCGACAGCCACAGATCAATCTTGGCCGGATAGACGCGGCGGTACACACCCGACGGTGCGAACAGGTGAGCGTTCTTCGCGGCAATTGCCGGATTCCACTGCCGAAGCGCCGCGATGCGATCCAGCACATAGAACGAGCGGCCGTGGGTGGCGATCACGAGATCGTCGCGCTCCACTTTCAGATCGGCCACTTGCACATCGGGCAAGTTGAGCCTGAGCGACTGCCAGCGTCGCCCCTCGTCGAACGACACCGATATGCCGTGTTCGGTGCCGGCGTAAATCAATCCCGGCTTGACGGAATCTTCGCGCACCACGTGCACGAAGTCGTGCGAGTCGAGGCCGGCGTCCACGCGGGCCCACGTCGCGCCGTAGTCGTCGGTGCGATACGCGAATGGCCGCCGCTCGCCGAGCTGATTGCGGCGGGCGGAGAGGTAGGCCCGTCCCGCCACATGCGGCGAAGGATCGATCGACGTGATGCGCGAAAACGGCGGCAGATCGGGAGGCGTGACGTTGGCCCAGGCGCCGCCGCCGTTACGGGTGACGTGCACCAGCCCGTCATCAGAGCCGGACCACACGGTGTCGCGCTCGCGCCGCGACGGCGCGACGATCACGACGGTGGCGTAGACCTCCGGACCATCCTGGTCGAGGCTGATCGCGCCGCCGGAGTCTTCCAGCGTCTTTGGATCCGCACGCGTCAGGTCGCCGCTGATCTTCTGCCAGGTGGCACCCTCGTCTCGCGATCGCCAGACGTGTTGCGATGCCGCGTAGAGATCGTAGGGGGCGAGCGGCGAGAAGATCACCGGATAGGTCCAGTTCCAGCGTTCGGGCATGTCGCGCGCCGGCTCGCCCATCACCGTGCGCGGCCAGGGCTGCACGTCGCGCTCTTCGCCGGTTCGCCGATCGAAACGCGTCAGCACGTTGGTGGATCCCGCGAAGAAGATGTCCGGCTTGGCGGGATGCGGCGCGACCCATCCGCTTTCGCCACCGCCGACTTCGTAATAGTCGGCGCCGACGGGCTGGCCGGGCAGATGCATGGTGCCATCGCGCGTGCTCGGCACCGCGATGGAGGTGTTGTCCTGCTGACACGCCACCACGTGATACGGAAAGTCGGCAGTGGTTTCCACGCGATAGGGTTGCGCGGTTGCATACTGCTGCCGCGTCCAGCTTGCGCCGGCATTGACAGACACCACGGCACCACCATCGTCGCTCAGAATCATGCGTGCGTTGTTGCCCGGATCGATCCAGAGATCGTGATAGTCGCCATGAGGCGTCTGGATGAATTGGTAGGTCGCGCCGGCATCGGTGGACTTCACGAACATGAAGTTCAAGACGTAGACCGTGTCGACGTCTTTTGGATCGGCCACCACGCGGTTGAAGTAGAACGACCGCTGCCACAGATCGCGATGCGGATTGACCAGCGTCCACGACGCTCCCGCATCGTCGGACTTGTAGAGGCCACCGGCCGCCGCTTCGATCACGGCGTAGAGCCGCCGCGAGTTTGCGCCTGACACCGCGATGCCGATTTTCCCGATTTCGCCTGCGGGCAAGCCGGGAGCGCGTGTGATCTCGGCCCAGGTGTCGCCGCCGTCGGTTGACTTGAAGAGGCCGGAACCGGGTCCTCCGCTCCAGAGCTGCCACGGGATGCGCGTGACCTGCCAGAGCGCGGCATACAGCGTGCCGGGGTTGCGGGGATCAATCACGAGATCGACGGCGCCGGTCTTGTCGTCTCGAAACAAGATCTGCTGCCACGTTGATCCGCCATCGCGCGATCGATACACACCGCGTGCAGCGGAGGGTTGCGTCGGATCGCCGAGCGCGGCCGCGTAAACGAGATCGGGATTATCGGGATGCACCCGCAGCCGCGAGATCGTGAGCGTGTCGGCCAGGCCGACGTGGCGCCAGGTCTTGCCGGCATCGGAGGACTTGTAGACGCCGTCGCCCTGCATCACGTTGCCGCGCAGTTGCGCTTCGCCCATGCCGATGTAGACCGTGTCGGGTCGAGACGGCGACACCGCGACGGCGCCGACCGACGAGCTCGCGATTTGTCCGTCCGTGACCGGTGCCCAGGTGTTGCCGCCGTCGGTGGTCTTCCATAACCCGCCGCCGGTGGCGCCGAAGTAGTACTCGAAGGGCCGGGAGGGCGAGCCGGCCGTGGCGATCGATCGGCCGCCGCGCGCGGGGCCGATGCTGCGCCACTGCAACGCATCAAGCGGCATCGCCGCCATGGCCGGCGGTTGCGCGGTTGATGTCGTTCCGGCGAGGATGACGACGACCAGGAGCGTGAGAGGGGCGCGGGTCATGGCAGGGCCTCGGCGATCATCCGGGCGGCGCGGAGCAAGAGGTCGTCGTTGCCGCGTTTGGCGATCAACTGCAGTCCGACGGGCAACGTCCCAGGCGGGTCGTCCACCTTCGCGCTACGCGCTTCGGCGGACAAGAAAGACCCGCCTCTACACGGGATCGAGATGGCGGGCGTGCCGGCCGCGTTGAGGGGCCAGGTGTTGCGCAGGATCTTCGCGCCGTCGATTGGACCGGAGATGCGCGGCGCGGTGATGGGCACGGTGGGCGTGAGGATCACATCGACGCGATCGAACAGCCGATCGACCTCTGCTTGAAAGGCCTTGAGCGCGGCTTGCGCGGATTCGTACGCGGTGACGGTGGGACGCTCGATCTTGAAGAACTCCGCGAACGACTCGGAGAAGAGTGAGGGCGTCGCGCGCCAGTCGGCGCCAAAGCGGGACCAGATCTCGAACACCACGATCGGGTCAAAAACCCGTTCCATTGTGTTCGAGTCTATCGGGAAGCGGACATCCGCAACGCTCGCTCCGAGCGCGCGATACTTTTCAATCGCGCTCGACACGCTCGCGCTGACGTCCGGCTCGAGCCCATCAAAGAAATACTCTCGCGCGATTCCGACGCGGATGTCAGACGGGAGGGCACT
>JANOZI010000317.1:0-4022 GCA_031429375.1 Acidobacteriota bacterium
AGCTCTGCTCCGACCAGAACACTTCGAGCTGCGGTCCCGGGTTCCACTTGTTGCGCACCGAGTTGTCGTAGACGCCGATCCCGCTGATTTTGCTGCCGGCCGGAATCTTCAGCGGCTCGGCGAGCTCGTAATTGAACTGCCAGTTGAAGTCGAACTTCGGCACATTGAGAATCACCTGCTCGCGGCCGTCGGGATAGGTCACCACCCACTTCAAGCTCTTGCCGCGCAGGTGCATGTGCGGCGACATCGCGTAGAGCGTGATGTCTTCGGTGACCGGCGTGATGCCGGTGAGGTGCCAGTTCTCCACGTACGGCGGAATGTTCGGCGTGCTCCGGCTGCGCCGCGTGCTGCCCGGGTCCGCCTTGTACTCGGTTTCGCGGCCTTCGGCGCGATAGAGCGACAGGCCGCCCTTGGTTGTGGCCAGCGGATCGCCGGCCTGGCGGATCAGCACTTCGTGCGTCACCGGAACCTTGTTGAACCAGATGCCCAGCTTCGTGCGATCTTTCTGCGGCGTGCCGGTCGGGTTGTAATGCATTTGCCAGCTGACGTACTTGCCGGCCGGAATCCGCTTGCCGATGTTCGGGCGATGACGGTCGAGGCCGCGGCCCGGCACCCACGACAGCAGCTTGCTCGATCCGGGCAGGCCCGAATCGGTTGACGGCAATCCGCGCGAGCCGCGGTCGCCGATGACCTTGCCGTTCTCGTCGACGATGCGGCCGTTGACCAGCCGCGTGCCTTCCGGCAGGTCGACGAAGTAGATGCCGGCGTGATGCAGCACCGAACGGTTGCTCGGGTGCAGCTCGACCACTTCGGCGAAGCGGTCTTCGGTCCACGGCACTTTCGAATAGAACATCTGCACGCCGACTTCGCCTTCGGCCGGGATGTCGAATTCCACCGGCATCTCGAGCACGGCATCCGGCTCGGTGCCGTACGTCCAGCCTGATGCCAGCGACGGCACGACCGGCATGTCGGCGGCGTTGCCCTTCACGGCGCCGCCATCGACCCACGCGGCGATCGTGTCGATCTCTTTCTGCGTGAGGCTGACGTCGTTGCGCATCGGCAGGGTCTCGGTCATGTCCGCGCCCCACGGCGGCATCTCGCGCGCGACCACCTTCGACTTAATGGCCTTCGCCCAGGGCCGCGCGTCGTCGTACGACAGCAGCGACATCGGCGCCACTTCGCCGGGCCGATGGCAGTTCGCGCACTTGTTGAACATGATCGGCGCGACGTCTTTGGCAAACGTCGGCGCCTTGGCCGCAGGCTTCGGGGCGGCTGGAGTTTGAGCGGTGGCCGTCAACGAGGTGAGGGCCGCAACGCCGATCACGATGAGCGCGAAACGCTTCATGTCGCTCTCCCTGTTCCGCCGGTTCCCGAGCCCGGAGCCCCGAGCCCAAATCGCGACCCGCCTTCGCTCGCTCGTACGCTACGGCGCGGTCCCGCAATGGCGGCCTACGGCCGCGTACGCGGGAAATAGTAGCCTACTTTGGCGCGTTTGGAGCGCAGGTTGCGACGGCTTCGACGATCGACGTCATGTTGATTCGGGCGGCCGGCGCGGCCTCGATGAACAGCCCCCTGACCACCACGGTTCGATCGCGAAGCGTGGGCAGGCCAAACTCGCCCACGCCGATCAGCTTGAAGGCGTTCTTCCCGTCGGGCGGCGTCTTCGGGATCTCGTCCGGTGGCGCCTGGTTGGCGACGCTCGGCGCCGGCTCGGTGGCGGCCACCACCATCCAGTTGTTGGCGCCCTGCTCGCGCAGGCAGCCGGTCACGCTGACAATCTCGACCTTCCTCGCCGGCGCCTGAGCGGCGGCGGCCAGTGACAGGACCAGGATCGAATGAAGGGTCATGACGGTCGCTATGATAACCGACGTAATGAGCCCTTCGACCCTTCGACTCGATCGAGGCCGCTGGCGGCCTCGATCTCGCTCAGGGCTCGCGGCGTTCGCGCTGATGGCACTGCTTGTCGTTCCGCTCACGCCGCGCGCTCACGAAGCGGAGAAGACGCGCGTCACGCTCTCACTCTCAGTGGACGGATCGTTCGTGCTCGATGTCGCCAACGACCCGATGTGGCTGCTGCTGCGACTCGAGACATTTGCGGGCGGGCTGGTGCCGGCCGGTCTGACCGCAACCGCGCGCGACGCGCGCCTGGCGCAACTCGGCCCGGTCTTCGCCGATCGCATCGTCTTGTTCGTGGACGGCCACGAGGTGCGCGCCGAAACGGTTGAGTACGTGCCGCCGGCGACGCCCGAATCGCTGGCGGCATTCCGGCTGAGCGGGCGGATGGCTCGCCACGCCGCGACGCTGCGCTGGCTCTACGGGCTCGTCGCCGATCCGTACCCGCTCGAGATCCGACAGCCTGACGGCTCGAGCACGATCGAATGGATCCGTGGCACGAACTGGAGCGGCACGATCGATTTGACGAACAGCTTCACGCGTCCGACGCGCTGGGAGATTGCGCGGCAATATCTCGCGCTCGGCTACACCCACATCCTGCCGAAGGGACGCGATCACATCCTGTTCGTGCTCGGCATCTTCCTGCTCAGCCCGCGCCTCAAGCCGATGCTGCTGCAGGTCACCGCGTTCACCATCGCCCACTCCATCACGCTCGCGCTCTCGATCTACGGCGTCCTCTCGCTCCCCTCCCGCATCGTCGAACCGCTGATCGCGCTGTCGATCGCCTACGTGGCGATCGAAAACCTGATGACGCGCGAGCTCAAGCCCTGGCGGCTCGCGCTCGTGTTCATGTTCGGATTGCTCCACGGCCTGGGGTTTGCCGGCGTGCTGCGCGAGCTCGGGCTGCCGCGCGATGAATTCCTCACCGGCCTGTTGACGTTCAACCTCGGCGTCGAGGGTGGACAGTTGACGGTGATCTTGCTCGCGTCGATCGCGGTGGCGCCGTTCGTGAAACGAGGCTGGTACCGCCACCGGGTGGTGATACCAGCCTCGCTCGTCATTACAGCGATTGCGATTTATTGGACGATCGTGCGGATTGCTGCGTAGGGGTCAGGGATCACGCGAGACGGCGGGCAATGTCCGCGAACCAGCCAACGGTTACGAGGAGCCGATCGGGATGAGCGATCGCGGAGCTTTGGGCGACGAGCAGCAGGCGGCCGTCGGATGCCACGTCGTAGTTCGGCAAGCCCGTCATCGCTCCGGGCTGATAGGGCCCGTCGGCGAGACAGACGCGTGTGGTGTCGCGCGGGCGCCCACGGTCCATGGCCACGGCGAACACGCTCGAGCCGCTTCGATAGCACAGGCGATGACCGTCAGGCGACCAGACGGGCTCGCTGCCGCCAGCGACGCTGATCCGGGTCTTGGCGCCGCCGTCTGGAAAGGTCGCGACGTAAATCTCGAGTCGTCCCGATTCATCCGATACGTACGCGAAGACGCGGCCATCCGGTGCGCATGCCGGCGAAAAGGTGTTCGCCCGTGACCGAACGAGCTGCCGTGGCGCGGCATCGCCATGCGGCGAGCACACCCAGATGCCCGCACCCTTCTCCGGGTTGTACTCGGTGAACAGCAGTTGCGTGCCGTCGGGCGACCACGAGCCGGGGACGAGGTCGTGTTCGCCGCCAACGAGCAGCGTCGGGTCGGCGTCGTCGAGGGCCTGCGAGAAGATCTGACACGGCCCGTTGCGATTCGAGCTGAACGTGAGTCGTGTGCCGTCGCGGGTCCAAATCGGCGCGAAGTTATCGCCGTCGAACGTCAGCCGGTTGAGCGTGCCGCTCTCGGTCTCGTGGGTCCAGATATCGCTGGTCGCCTTGCGGATACCGAATGCGATCCTCCGCCCATCGGGGGCAAGGCGTGGTTCTTCGATCAGGCGTTCCGCGATAGTGGAAGCCGTGACCACGCCATCCCCGGCCCACACCAGCCGCTGCATCACCTCGTGGGCTTCGCCCGTGAGGTAGACGAGACACCCATCCCGTGAAAAACTGAAGTAACCGGCGCCCGTCGGCTGTGTCATCACGTCGTCGACGACCAGCATCGCCTGGCCGGTGACCATAAGGGCAGCGGGATCGAAG
>JANOZI010000318.1:0-11787 GCA_031429375.1 Acidobacteriota bacterium
ATGCCATGGCGTGGCAGGGCGGGGCGACGGCCCGCTCGCCTCGAACATGCGCCGCAAGCCCGCTGATCTGACCGAGATTGCCAAACGCAATGGTAACCAGTTTCCGTCGGACATGGTCTTCCGCACCATCGACGGCCGGCAGCCGGTGCGCGGCCACGGCGGACCCGACATGCCCGTGTGGGGCGATGCGTTTGCCAGGTCCGGCGGCAATGCCACGCCCACCTCAGTACAGGAGACCATCGAATCGTTAGTGAGTTACATCCAATCTTTCCAGGTCAAGCCGGTCCACTGAGGAAGACACCATGATTACTGCCGAAGTCCACAACCTGATCAGGGTTGAGCCTCAGCTGGTGCCGATACCGGTCGAGGCGGACGCGCTGTGCTGACATGAAGCGCTTCGTGTTTCTTGTGCTGGTCGTCCTGGCGGCGCTGCCGGGCGAACGGATCGTCGCGCAGGATGCGCCCGTCACGACCGCACTGACGGGCAGCGCCTTCGTCTACGCCGTTCGTGCCGGCGACTCGCTGAGGACGATCGGCGCGAGATTCGGGGCGAGCAAGTCGACGCTCGTCCGGCTCGGCCCCGACCGCCCAGGTCCGCTGATCGACGGCGAATGGCTGTTCCTCGACAATCGGCACATTGCCGTCCTCGATGGCCGTGCGCAAATCTCCATCAACGCTGCGAATCGACGTGCACGCCGGACTGATCGTCGACATCCTGCCGTTGCCGGCGTCTCAGCTAGACCGGTTCTTCACGACGCCGCCGCATCGGCGCGGCGCTCGGCCGCCTTCTTCAGCGGCCTGAGCATGGCGAGCCTGATCAGCTCGACTCCAGGCGCGACATAGGACCAGTAGCGGCGGAACCGCTTCGTGGTCTCTGGATCAGTCGTGCTGACGCGCGTCTCGGTGTGAAACACCGACGCCCCTTCACCGAGGGGCTCGGCTCGCAAGGTCCAGGCGATCTTGACGTAGCCGGGTTCGCGGAACGCCCCGAACTCGCCGCCGGAGATCGATCGGAACACGGGTTCGGCTTCCCACGGTTTGGTGACCGCGCCCAGCACGACCTCGCGGCCGGGCCTTTCAGCCAGCACGACCCACCCGATCGACCGCATCTGTTCCAGCAGCGGCTTGGGATGCAGGCGCGGACCGGGTCGGCCGCCCAGTGCGATCGCGCGAAGCTTGAACACGGCCTGGACCAGCCCGGAGTTGAGCAATTCCAGGCCCTTCGCGGTCGCCAGCACGACGTCCGCAGGCGCGGCGATTCGAACCTGATGATGCTCAACCACCTCGGGCGCCGGGATGAAGCGATCGAGCAGTGTGCTGCCGGCGCCAGGCGAAGGCGCGATCGTGTGCCTTCCATAACGGGCACGATTGAACCCGACGAGGCCCGCGTAGCCTAGCGCCGCCAGGCCGGCGCCCACCGCGATTCCTGTGCCGGCGGTTCGCATTACCTGGCGAGCTGTCATGGGACTTCCCTCCGTTACCTGGTCGTGAGAATCACCTTCAGCGCGCGTGCGTGCGCGGCGTTCCCGAACGTGTCGTAGGCCTTCATGATGTCGTTGAGGGCGAACCGATGCGTCACCAGCTTCGCCGGCTGCAGCTTGCCCGACCGCACGAGCTTGAGCAGCATCGGTATCGCCGCCGTGTCCACGAGCCTGGTCGTGATCGAGACATTGCGATCCCAGAGCTTCTCGAGATTGAGCTGCACCGGTTTGCCGTGAACGCCAATGTTCGCCAGGCGGCCGCCCGCGGCGAGAATCGATTGACAGATCTCGAAGGTGGCGGGAATGCCGACCGCCTCGATCGCGACATCGACGCCGGCGCCTTCCGTGAGGGCCATGATTCGAGCGACGGCCTGCCCATCGGTGCTGTTGATGAGCGACGTCGCGCCGAGTTGTTCGGCGACGTTCAACCGGTTGGCGTCGACGTCGACCATCAGGATCGCCGCCGGTGAGTAGAACTGCGCCGTCAGGAGGGCGGCCAGTCCAATGGGGCCCGCGCCAACGATCGCAATCGTGTCGCCCGGCTTGACCTGGCCATTCAGCACTCCGCACTCGAAGGCGGTCGGCAGGATGTCGCTGAGCATCACAACGGCTTCTTCATCTGCGTCGGCCGGCAGGTGATACAGGCTGGTGTCGGCATGCGGCGTGCGCACGTACTCGGCCTGGGTGCCGTCGATGGTGTTGCCCAGAATCCAGCCGCCCGTTCGGCAATGCGAATACATACCCCTTCGGCAGGCATCACAAATCCCGCACGCGCTGATGCACGAGATCAGCACGCGGTCGCCCTTGCGAAAGGTCGAGACCTGCGAGCCCACTTCGTCGATCACCCCCACGCCTTCGTGCCCGAGAATGCGGCCCGGCGTGACCGTCGGAACATCGCCCTTCATGATGTGAAGGACGGTGCCGCAGATGGTCGAGGTCGTGATCCGGACCACGGCGTCGCGGGGGTCGCGAATGACCGGTTTGGGTCTAGGCTGCCAGGCCCGCACGCCGGGCCCGCCGTAAACCAGGGCCTTCATTGTCGCGCTCGAAGTGCTTGTCGTAACGGGGTCGGCTGTCGCTTCCAAGGTCCGCATGGCTGATTCCTCCAGATGTCTCGGCCCCTCTTGAGGGGTAGAGCTAGGCCTTCACGGCCTGACGATACAGAACGTAGGTGAACGAGCCGTGCAGCCAGGCCTCGCCGGCGGTATCGTCGTGTTTCGCGCCAATCGATTCACCGTTGACGTGCGCGAAGTGGCCGCCAAGCCGTGTCACTTCGTCAACCAGTCGACTCTCCGCATTCGTCATCAATTCCTGGTAGCACTGATCCCATAGCTCGTTGCGGTGGGCGAGGGTCCCCGCGACGCGGCTGCTGTTGGCCTCAACCGAATGCTCGGCCATGAGCTCCGAGTCGATCGGCGCCAACTCGCGATGCCAGAAAACGATTTTCTCTGATTGCAACGGTCACCACCCTTGGAGTGCTAGTTCGTTTGGATGACCCGATCGAGCTCGTCGAGTCGTTCGTGCGATCGGCACACTTCCGCGTACTCCTGCTCGACGAGATCTCGAACCGTTGCCGGCAGCGCGCCTTCCACGGCGGTCTTGAACGCCAGGACGGTGACGCTGTCGCCGCGACGGGCCTCCGTGAGAATCAAGCGGTCATTGTGACCACTCACCCGGTTCATGACGTCCATCCATTGCCGGTGGATCGACGCAGCGGCCGAGCCGTCGCCCGTCTCCGCGCCACCAAGCCGTTGCGCGTGAGGCAAGAGGTCAATAGCGAATTGTGCCCGCTGCTTGGCGGCGTGGGTGAACTCCGACTTCATCGCCCAGTGCGTCACGAGCCTTGCGGCATGTCGAAAGCCCCGCTCTCCGTCCTTGCAGGTTTCGATCAGGTGGTTGAGGATCTCGCGCGAATTCAGCTCTGGCATGACAACCTCTCAGCGTTGCTTACGGAGTGCCCGCGGCCCCCGCCTATTAGCGCTCTTGCACGTTGCTGGCCATGTGGCCCGGCCGCAAATGCAGCTGCTTTGAGCGATTTCGCGTGGTCTTCAGGCCAATGGCGAGAAAATCCGCCTTGTTGCGGGCAATTTCCCCATCGGTCGATGTGCGCGGCAGGGTGAATCACGGCGATTGCCCGGACGCCTGGCTGGCACGAGCGGTGCAGCGTCTTCAAGTGTTCGGAGGAACACTGTGCATTCCATCCCCGTCGATCTCTCTTTTACCGATGCGAACCGATGCCATCGCGTGCTGCATGCCGTCACGGATGGCCGCGGCTGGCACGTGCGCGCGGTGCTCGCAGACCGCGTCTTTACGCGCGACTGCACGGACTGGCAGCACGTCGAGCACACGCGCGGCTGGCTGCAAGCGCATTCGCACACGCCGGCCGAGAACGCCGGCTCCACGCCTGCCGCCCCCTGACCAGCCAAAGCCGTGCTCGACGGTGCTCTTGAGAGTCAGCGCCGTCAGCGCGTCGCCCCGGCGGGTTTCAGCCAGCAGCGCGGTCATAAGCGGACGGCGTGCCGACGCGATCGGCAGTCCATCGCCGCACGAGGGCCGCGCAGTCGGTGAAAATTCCCGACTGACGGGAATATTCCCCGGCTGGCGCGCGGCCGCGGCGTGCCCTCCACAGGAATCACCAAGATAAGCGCGGCACGTGCCTTGCGCTGTCAACGGTTATGGCGATTGAAGCGGGCGTGGCCAAACGCCCCGTCGTGATGTGTGCCATCGACCTCGAGCCGGCAACGCGCCGCGTGCTGTATCACGCAGCTGGCCTGGCGCGCGTGCTGGGCGGCGATTTGAAGATCGTGCACGTGGCGCCGGATGATTCTCCCGAAACGCACCGCCGAGTGCTCTCGCAATGCTTGATCGAAGCGCCTGATCAGGAGATTGACGAGTCCGACGTCATGGTGCGAACCGGACGGGTCTCGGAAATGATCCAGCGCGAAGCCTTGCGACACGACGCCGCGTTGATTGTGATCGGCTCACGCGGACGGGGCGGCCTGTCACGGATGGTGCTGGGGTCGAGCGGCACCGCGCTGATGCGGACCGCGCGCACGCCCGTGCTGTTTGTGCCGTTCACCGACATCGACATCGTCAGCATCGGTGCTACCGCGGCGCTGACGTGCGGATTGGTGCTGGCGGCTGTCGATCTCGAGGAAGCGTGCGCGCACCAGCTGCGCATGGCCGCCCGCCTGGCGAAGCTCGCTCATGGGCCGCTGATGCTGATGACCGTGGCGCGAGCCTGCCTGTCCGAGCACGACGCCGCACAGCAACTGCGCCGGCGCGCGCACCAGCTGGCGATCACACCGCACGGGTTGATCGTGCGCCGCGGCGACGTCGCCATCCAGATCTCACAATGCGCAACGGCTGAATGCGCCGGCCTGGTCGTGATGGGACTGCGCGAGCGGCCGCGTGGTCGAGCGGGCGCGATCGCCTCGGCCGTGCTCGAAGCCGGCCGCGCCTTCGTGCTCGCGGTGCCCGGCTGCCACTGAGCTTGCCGGTGCTCGATCGTCCCGGGGGTGCGAAAGAATCCGCCGCCCTGCGCGCAATTCCCCAGTGCCACGCCGCTTCCCGAGAACTGCCGCCGATTTGCCAGAGGGGCGGTGGCACGTCGACTGCAGTCTCCAGCGGTCGGAGGTCTATCGTGAAGACGACGCCTATCGCACTACTGATGCCCGTCTTGTTCATCGTCGCCGCCGGCCCGGGCGCGACTCAAACCGTCCCGGTAACCGATGACGAGGCCGTCCAGCGGTTTCAGCAGGCCGCTGATGACTACGTCCTCATGCACCGCGACCTGGAACGCCAGCTGCCATCAACGCGGGTGACACCAGATACCGGGACTTTGCGCCAGGCAATCGGTGCGATGGCCGCAGCAGTCAGGATGGCCCGGCCGGGCGCGAAGCAGGGCGACCTGTTCTCGCCTGCGGTTGCCGAGGTCTTGCGGTATCGGATCGCGCGCAGCCTGCAACGTCAGGGCCTGACCCCGTTCGATGTCCGCGCCGATCAACTGGCTGACACGGGCCCCGTCGGAGTGCCGGTATTGACGGTGAACGGATCGTTTCCCTGGAGACTCGCCGCGGGCATGAATCCAGCGGTCCTCCAGGCGCTGCCACCGCTTCCGCCTGAACTGCAGTACCGGATGGTCGACAATGACCTGGTCCTGATCGACCTGCACGCGGGTTTGATCGTCGACATCCTGCCTTACGCGCTCGCTGACAGCGAAGACGTCCGCCTCGAGGGTGCTGGCGGGTGACGTCGCTCTGTCGGTCTTGTGAGGAGACCGTCATGAACCAACACATCCTGCAGGTACCCGCGATTCACACGCCGAGGATCGATCGGCGCGCGCCGGTCCGCGCCTTCCGCTTCGTGCTGAATCGCTTCCTGCTGCTGCCGCTGGGCGCGCTCATCGCCGTGGTGTGGGCCAACACCGAACCGGAAGGGTACTTCCGCCTGTCGCAGGCCCTGGCCTTCCCGGTCAACGAGATCGGAATGGCGTTCTTCCTGGCGCTGATGGCGCAGGAAGTCTTCGAGGCCCTGATGCCCGGCGGCGCGCTGCACTCCTGGCGGTACTGGAGCCTGCCGATCTTCGGCGCACTTGGCGGCCTCGCCGGATCGGCGGCGGTGTTCGTCATCGTCGTGAGCCTGAAACACGAGGCCGTGCTGTTGCCGGCCTGGCCCGTGGCGGCCGCGGTCGATGTCGCCGCCGGTTACTACGTGCTGCGGCTGATCTATCCGCACCGCCACCAGGCGATCGCGTTTCTGCTCGCGCTGTCGGTGGTCACCGATGTGATCGTGATGGCGTTCGTCGCGCTGGTGTCTCCCAGCCGGCTGCTCGAGCCGGCCGGTCCGGTGCTGCTGCTCGTCGCTGTTTGCTGCGCGACCGCACTCAAGTACCGGCGCGTGCGCTCGTTCTGGCCGTACTTGCTGGGGGCCGGCAGTCTGTCGTGGCTGGGTCTTTATTCAATGGGCATCCATCCCGCACTTGCGCTGATTCCGCTCGTGCCGTTGCTGCCGCACGATCCGCGGTGCCGCAACATCTTCGCGGATCGGCCGGATGATGCGCCGGTCCACTACGGTGAGCACGAGTGGAATGGTGTGGCGCAGGTGGCGTTGTTCATGTTCGGACTGGTCAACGCCGGCGTCATCCTGCGGCACTTCGATACGGGCTCGTGGACGGTCATGCTCGCCGCGCTGGCCGGGCGCCCTCTCGGAATTCTCGGCGCCATCGGGCTTGCCGTGGCCGGAGGGTTCCGGCTGCCACGGAAGATGCATTGGCGGGAACTGATCGTGCTCGCGGTGGCGAGCTCGAGCGGATTCACGTTCGCGTTATTCATGGCGAGCGCCGCGTTGCCCGCCGGCGCCGTGGCTGAACAGATCACCGTTGGCGCACTGGCGACTGTAGCGGGTGCGGGCGCTGCGCTCGGCGCGGCCTGGTTACTCGGCGTCGGCAGGTTTGCCGCGCCACCAAGGAGGCGATGATGGCGTTCCAATTGCGGCGTGGCCACCCGGTCGGTGATGAGGCCCGCCCGAGGTGAGCGACGTCATCGAAGACGCGCACCGGGCGGCACGCGCGGCGATGCGCGACGCGTTACGGCGGCCCTCCGCGGAGACGTTCCAGCGGTTGTATCGGATCCTGTTCAACCCTGCTTCTTCGTCTTCGCCGCCAGAAACTCGACCAGTGCGGCAAGGTCTTCCTTCGGAAGCTTGGCGTAGGGCTTCATGATCGTCTTGCCCGTCGGCCCTGACTTCTTTGCCATGTCGACGGGATCGACAATCCACAGGCGGATCTCCTCCGGCGTGAGCTTGAGACCCACCGAGTCGAGCGCGCGCTTCTGATTGCCCTTGCCATCGAGGCCGTGGCAGGTGGCGCATTTCAGTGTCGCGTATACCACGGCCCCGCGGTCCCTTGGCGGCGCGGCCACTCGAGCCTGTCCGGCGAAGACAATTGGCGATGCGAACACCGCGAACGCCATTGCGGCTCCCACACGTGTCCAGTCAGTCATGGAGTCAGCATGCCGACAACCGCGGCCGCCGACTGTTCAACAGTGCACAAGGGTCGTCAGGGCTGGGTACGAGCGGGTTCTATGCGGACCGGCATCGCGCTCAAGCGATCGTACAGCCGCGCCTCGGCTCGAATCGGCCACCAGTCGTAGAGGAAGATCTCGAGCGGCCGCCACATCGCCACCCAGCCGCCGATCAGCAGGCTTTCACGTAACACCCCGCCAAATCGTGATTCTCGCAACGCCGCCGCCAGCAAATCGCCCAGCAGCACCGATGCCGCAACAACGAGGAGGCCAATCGCCAGGCTTCTCCGGCCGACCTTGAACAACTGGCGCAGCTTCCGCCGCGTCGCGAGCGCGCGCTGCTTGAAGAACTCACGAACCGCGTCCTTCAAGATGGCGGCCGCGTCCGGAGTGCCGGCCTGGCGATCGAGATTGACCACGAGTGCGACAGGCCGATCGTGGTGCAACTCGCGCGCCCAGTCGACGATGAATGCTTCGGCGTTGGGGTCGAGGTCACGCTCGCGGAACGGCGCCGGGTCCATCGCGTTGAAGAGCTGGTTCAACTCGCCAACGTGGACCTCGATGACCTGGCAGTTCGCCGGCAGCGAATCGCCCACGCCTCGAGGCGCCGCGGTGATCGTGTCCAAATCTACACTCCTTGACTGGGCGGCACGTCTTGACGGGATCTCACGACAGCCACTATTCGCCAGGATAGATACTCGCACTTCACCGCGCGATCATTTGAGCCTCTCAAGCGATGTCGCGTAACAGTGGATCTGCGTCGAACTCGAGACCAACCCGCTTCTTGGAAATCCCGTCAAGCCGTGCGACCCCGTCTGTGCTTGAGCATCTCAAGAGCGATCGGAATAAGCGAGACCACTACGATGCCGAGAGCGACCATCGAGAAGTTGTCCTTGACGATGGGCACGTTGCCGAACGCGTAGCCGGCCCCGACGCAGACCGCCGTCCACAGCAGGCCGCCCGCGACGTTGTACAGCAGGAACGTCGAGGCGTTCATGGCGGCGGCACCGGCCACAAACGGGACGAACGTCCGGATGATCGGCGCGAACCGGCTCAACACAACGGCCATGCCGCCGTGCTTCTCGAAAAACTCGTGCGCGCGATCGAGGTGCTTGCGGTTGAGCAGCCGTTGCATCAAGCCTTCGCCCCCGGTCGACGCGAACACGCGCGGGCCGAAGGTGCGGCCGATGAAGTAGTTCACGCTGTTGCCGAGAATGGCCGCCGCCGCGATCACGATGAAGACGACCGAGAGGTTCATCGCGCCGGTCGCCGCCAGCGCGCCGCAGGCAAACAGCAACGAATCGCCGGGCAGGAAGGGCGTGACGACGAATCCGGTCTCCGCGAAGATGATCGCGAACAGTATGCCGTAGACCAGCCAGCCGTACTCGACAACGTAGCGGGCCAGGTGCACATCGAGATGCAGGAACAGATCGAGCAGCGTATCCATGTCTTCATATAGAGTATTCCGAAAATGCGAATCATCCTGATCGCGCTCGCACTTTGGGTGTCGGTCGAGCAAGGCCCGCCCAAGGATCCCAACGCCACACGCGCCGCCGATCTTGTTGAGCTGGTCACGCTCGACCCCACCATCAAGCTCGACATCCGCTATGCCGGCAGCAACAACTTTCTCGGTAAGCCGGTCTACAAGGAAGCGCGCGCGTTCCTGCAGCGGCCCGCCGCCGTCGCGCTCGTCGCGGCGCATCGCGAGCTGAGGCGAAGCGGCTATGGACTGCTGATCCACGACGGCTACCGGCCGTGGGCCATCACCAAGCTGTTCTGGGACATGACCAGCGGGTATCAGCGCGAGTTCGTCGCCGACCCCAAGACCGGGTCAAAGCACAACCGCGGCTGCGCCGTTGACCTCACGATGTACGACCTGGCGATGGGAACCGCGGTGGAAATGACTGGCGGATACGACGAGATGTCGCCGCGCTCGTACCCGGACTACACTGGCGGCCCCCCCGAAGCGCGCGCCAGGCGCGACCTGCTGAGGCAGGCCATGGAACGCCACGGCTTCACCGTGGAGCCCAACGAATGGTGGCACTTTAATTACAAAGATTGGACGCAATACCCGATCCTGGATATTGCGTTCAGCGAGATCAGTTAAGAGTTAAGAGTTCAGAGTTAAGAGTTCAGAGTAAGTTCTGCACTCTTAACTCTGCACTCTAAACTGACTGCATCGTCAGTTCAGCTTCACTGGCCGTCCATTCACGTACACGTATTTGATGGCGGTCTTCTCCTCGAAGATGTCGCCGTCGGCGACGACGATGTTCGCGATCTTGCCGCGGTCCAGCGAGCCGAGCCGTTCGGCGGCCCCGGCGATGGTGGCGGCGTTCTGCGTCAACGCCTTCAGCGCGGCGTCTTTCGACAACCCGCCGGTCACCGTCTTTCTGGCGTTCTTCAAGAAGTCTTTCGGATCGCTGAGCCCGTTTGACTCGAAGGCGAACAGCACGCCCGCCTTGTCGAGCGCGGCCGGCGACTTCGGCGCGCTGGCCCGTTCGCGCAGCACGCTCAGGGATTCATCGGCATCCGGCGCGAGCGAAACCGGCCGGGTCGGGAAATTCAGGCTGTAGATCACGCGGGCATTGGCGGCCTTCAGCTGCGCCGTCACCGCATCCACCTGTCTCGCCGTCGTAATGATCGGGTCGAGCTTGAACGCCCTGGCCATGTCGAGCGCGCGCAGGATCTCGCGCGCCGACGAGGCGCGGAACGCCACCGGCATTTGTCCGCTCAGTGCCGGCTGCATGGCGTCAAGCGCCGGCGCGAACGGTTTGGGCCGCGCCTGCTGATACCACTGCGCATCGAGAAACGCCTGGCGGTTGAACGCGACGAGGCCCATCAGTGAGTTGGGATAGGCATCCCCGCCGGCGGGACGATCGGCGGTGCCGACGTGGAGGGCGACCACCGGCTTGATCACGAGGCCGCCGCGCCGCTCGTCGGCAAGCGCGCCGATCTGCGGAACATCGGCGCCGAGCGCGGTGAACACGAGCGCGCTCTGGCCGCGCACGCCGTCGCTGCCCGGCGTGGCCAGCATGCTGGTGATGCCGGCTTCGGCCGCCTTGCCCAGCGCCGCGGCACTCGGGTTCATATGGTCGGCCGCGCGCAACTGGGCGCGCAGCAGCGTGTCGCGCTTGACGCGTTCCACGTCCTCGGTTGTCTGCGGGTTTTCGGAGCGCGGGATCGCCGGCGGCTCGAAGCCGGCGCTGCTGCCCATGTCAATCAAACCGGGATAGACGGTAAGGCCCTTGCCGGCAACGATGACCGCCCCGGCAGGCACGGTCACGTTGGCGCCGACCGCCGTGATCAGGCCGTCGGTGAAGACGATGGTGCCGTTATCGATCGCGGCAGACGACACCGGCACGATGCGCGCGCCGGTGATGGCGTAGGTGTAAGAGGCCTCTTGCTGAGCCGAGACCCCGCCCAACAACGAAACCACGACCATCACGAAGATCACGAAGCCACTCTTCATTTCACACCTGCCGGCCGCGCCGAGAAGCGCTCGTACAGCTCGGTATGTTTGCTCTTCAAACCGACGCTCCTGCCGTTGATGAAGATGTGCGTGAACTGCGTCTTCATCTCCATCGGGTCGCCGGTGGCGATGAACAGGTTGGCGATCTTGCCGGGCTCGAGCGAGCCGACCCGGTCGGCCACGCCGAGAATGGTGGCGGCGTCGAGCGTCATCGCCCTGAGCGCGCGGTCCCGGTCCAGGCCCCACGCCACCGAGATCGCCGCCTCGTAGGGCAGCAGCCGGTTGTTGGAGGCGCCGCCGGTGCCGAAGGCAAACGTCACGCCGGCCTGCGCCAGTTCGCCCGCCGCGCGGTAGGTCGCGGCGTGGTGGAAGTCTTCGCGCGTCGGCAGCGTCAGGACCGATCCCAGAATGACCGGGATGTTCTTCTCCTTCAGCAGCGGCGCCACGAGCGGCGACTCGAGGCCGCCGGTGATGACGATCTTGACGCCGGCGCGGTCGGCAAAGGCAATGGCGTCGCGGATGTCGCGCTCGGTGCTGGCGGCGACAAACAGCGGCTGTGTGCCGTCGGCGATCGGCGCCAGCGCCGCGAGCGTCCAGTCGGTTTGCCGGCTTGCGGCGGGCAGCTTCCCATAGCCGCGCGCCCGCGCAATCCAATCTTCGACGCGCTGCAGCCGCGCATCGCGCTCTTTCTTGAGATCCTCGAACTTGCGCGCGGCGTCCGGGCTGCCGCCGCCTCCGCCGCCCCCGCCGCCTCCGCCGCGCACGATTGGCGGAAACTGGAAGCTGACCCCGGCCACCGGCCTGAGCGTGGCTT